>CAYJEV010000028.1:0-18106 GCA_964369265.1 uncultured Oscillospiraceae bacterium | reverse complement strand
ATAATACCAAAGGAAGGTGTTATAAAATTAACAATTCTTTTGCAAGAAAAAAGAAGGGAGTATAATTGGGAGCTAAGTTTCGATTCTAAGAGAAATACAATAATTAAGAATTTTGAGGTGTTTTATGGAAGGATTTATGAATTTAGTCAATGGTGTTAATGGCTTTATGTGGGATTATATTCTTATGTATTTGCTATGTGGAACAGGATTATACTTAACAATCAAACTAAAATTTGTTCAAATTAGAAAGTTTGGTGAAGGATTTAAATTAGTATTTGGTGGCTTATTTAAGAGAGATAAAGACGGAGGCGGGGGAATGACATCCTTCCAAGCTCTTACAACATCTATAGCTGCTCAAGTTGGTACAGGTAATCTCGCAGGTGCTGCTAATGCAATTGCAATTGGTGGGCCTGGTGCTATATTCTGGATGTGGATTTCTGCATTTTTTGGTATGGCAACAATTTATGCTGAGGCATCTCTAGCACAAAAATATAAAAAAATAGAGCCTGATGGAACAGTAACAGGCGGACCAGTTTACTACATAACAGCTGCTTTTAAAGGCGGTTTTGGTAAATTTTTAGCTGCTGCTTTTGCAATATTTATTGTATTTGCACTAGGTTTTATGGGAAATATGGTTCAGTCTAACTCCATTGGTAGTGCTTTTGAAAATGCTTTTAACATTAATCCTATAATCGTTGGTATTATAGTTGCGATTGCAACATTCACTGTTGTTATTGGTGGTGTTAAGAGAATAGCGAGCTTTACTGAACTTGTGGTTCCAGTTATGGCGTTCTTCTATATCGGTGGAGGACTTATCGTTTTAGTTACTCATGCTGGTGCAATACCTGAAACATTCCGTCAAATTTTTGTTGGCGCATTCACGCCTCAAGCGATCACTGGTGGTGTTATAGGTGCAACAATTAAGCTTGCAATCCAAAAGGGTATTCAAAGAGGACTTTTCTCTAATGAAGCTGGTATGGGTTCTACTCCGCACGCACATGCTGTTGCAAATGTTGACCATCCTTGTAAGCAAGGTGCAGTTGCAATAATGGGTGTTTTCATTGACACATTTATCGTTTTAAATATAACAGCTTTTGTTATTATATCAACTGGCGTTCTAACTCCAGATGGCTCTCTTCAAGGCATTGACCTAACACAAGCTGCATTCTCAACAACATTTGGACAATTTGGTAGTGTATTTATTGCTATTTGTATGTTATTCTTCGCTTTCTCAACTATTGTTGGTTGGTACTTCTTTGGCGAAGCAAATATTATCTATCTATTTGGCGAGAAAGCAGTTAAGATTTATGCTATTTTAGTTTGCTTGTTTGTTGTGGTTGGCTCTGCACTTAAAATTGATATTGTTTGGACATTATCAGATTTATTTAATGGATTTATGGTAATTCCTAACTTGCTTGCTTTACTAGCGCTTTCTGGAACAGTTGTATCCCTAATTAAGGACTATGACAAGATAGAAACTAAGTAATAATCACTAATTTACTGGTTAACATATTATAGGATTAGACTATTGTACTTTTATTGGAAATATAGTAAAATATAGTTAAGCCAACAATAGTTTGCTAATTAGTAGATTTTTGAAAGGAGCAACATTATGGAAAAGTATGTTTGTACTGTTTGCGGGTATGTATATGAAGGAGATATTAACAAAGAACCGGATGATTATCAATGCCCACTATGTTTTGTAGGAAAAGAGCTTTTTGAGAAGAGCGAAGGTTAAATTTAGTTTTATAAAAAAATCGCCGAATGTTCGGCGATTTTTTATTGACTTATTTTTGAAAATAAGTTATAATTTCAAAGCCATAAAATATAAGACAGTTCGTAACCATCCTGTCTATAAACAAAACTAGGAGATATTAGTGTGCAGCATTCCTGCATGCTTATATGGCGATATCGGAAAGAGGAGAAATGAAACAAGAAGAATTAGAGCGCTACTCTATAATTGAGGACAAAAATAAGCGTGAAATTGTCCTGCTAAGAGGTAGTGGGTGCAAATGGAGGAAGTGTCGTTTTTGTGATTATCACCTTGATTTTTCCCTAAATCAAGAGGAGAATGACAAACTAAACACAGAGGTTCTAAAAAATGTTGATGGGAGATATGAAAGGCTTGAGGTTATAAATTCTGGTAGCTTTACAGACTTGTCCGAAGCAACATTAAAAGAAATTGAAAGAGTGTGTATAGAAAATAAAATTTCTTTTCTACATTTTGAATCGCATTGGATGCACAAAGATGATCTTAAAAAGCATAAAGAGCATTTTAAAAGCTTAGGTATAGAGCTTAAGTTTAAAATAGGAATTGAAACATTTGATTATATTTTTAGAGAGTCTTATTTAGTTAAAGGTATTGATGATGTTTCATCTGAAGAAATTTCAGGGTATTTTGATGAGTGTTGCTTGCTGTTTGGATTAGCTGGTCAGACTGCTTATTCGATGAAGCGAGATATTGAAGAAGGGCTTAAAAATTTTGAGCGTGTATGCATAAATATTATGAATAAAAATACTATGCCTATTCTGCCAGACCATAGGACAATAGATGTGTTTATTAAAGAGATTTATCCACTATACAAAGACAATGAGCGAGTGGATATCCTTTTAAATAATACTGATTTCGGAGTTGGAGGAATAGACTAATGACAAATGAATTACTACTAATAATATCGCTAATATCAATAAATACAGCAGTTCTTATAGCCTATAAAATTTTCAGGAAGAGCGGTCTATACATCTGGACAGTTATTGCAACAATAGCAGCTAATATAGAAGTGCTTATAGTTGTGGATGCTTTTGGAATGGAACAAACTCTAGGCAATATTCTTTTCGCTTCAACTTTTTTAGTAAGTGATATACTTTCTGAAACAGAAGGGAAGAGGGCTGCAACAAAGGCTGTTAACATTGGCATTTTTGCAAATGTCTCATTCGTTTTAATATCACAGTCGTGGCTGTTATACACCCCTAATGCAAACGACTGGGCTTCAGAGTCTATACATGCAGTATTCGCCAACACACCGAGATTGATGATAGCAAGTGTCGTTGTGTATATAATAGCACAACGCTTTGATGTTTGGTTTTATCATTACATATGGTCAAAGACAACTGCATTATTTAAAGATTCTCAGAGAGGTTTATGGATTAGAAATAATGGTTCAACTTTAGTTTCACAGTTAGTAAATAGTATACTATATACATTCTTCGCTTTCTATGGAATATATGAAATTGATGTTTTAGTAAATATAGTAATATCCAGTTATATAATATTTGTAATTACAAGCATCTGTGATACACCTGTTGTATATCTAGCAAGAAAAATACACAATAGTCCACAATTTAGAAACGAAACAATATAACCAAACTTAAAACAGCTGTTGCATCTTCATTTTGCAACAGCTGTTTGTTAGTGCTAAGATATAAAAATTAATTGTATTTTATTCAGAAATATTAGGGTTTTCAACAGATAAATTATAAGGACTTGATTTTTGATAATCTTTATTTGCTTTTTGTGCTTTTGGAATAGCAGCAATTGTTCCAGGCCCTCCAATACATCCTCCAGGACATGCCATACCCTCAAGCAAATAGCCCTTCCTCTTACCAAACTTAGCTAGTGTAAGCATTTTTTTGCAATCAGCTAAGCCTTCTGCTCTGTCGATTAGTATCTCTTTATCTGGATAGAGCTTCTTGACATTTGCCTCAATAGCAGAAGCAACACCACCAGCACAAGCATAACCACGTCCTGTAGCTGAAGCGTCTTGCAAATCCTCCATCTCTTCAAGGGCATTAAGATCAATGTTTTTAGCTTCAATCATCCCCATTAGCTCCTCAAAGGTGATTACATAGTCTACATATGTCTTAACGGATTCTCTTGTCGCCTCAGATTTTTTTGCTATACATGGGCTTATAAACACAACTTTCGTATTTGGTGTCCTTTGTTTTATAATTCTAGCGGTTTCAATCATAGGAGTTGTACTATCTGATATAAAATCAGCTATTTCAGGGAAATCTCTCTTTGCCATAACGCTCCAAGCTGGACAACAAGAAGTAGCTAAAAATTCTTGCTTTTCAGGGACAGAATGGGCAAAATGATGGGCTTCTTCAACAGCTCCAATATCAGCACCCAAAGCAACTTCAACAACATTATCAAAACCTAGCTCAATAAAGAGCTTTCTTATTTTGGTGAAAGAGAACTTCTCTCCAAGTTGTCCTGCTATAGCTGGTGCGACAGCTGCTGAAATAGATATACCAGACATCATGTCGCCAAGCATTTGATATATTTCTGACTTATCAGCAATTGCACCAAACGGACAACTAACAATACACATACCGCATGATACGCATTTATCATAATTGATTTTAGCTCTGTTCATATGATCATTTTCAATAGCATCAACACCGCAGGCAACTTCGCAAGGTCTTTGATAATGTACAATAGCGCCATAAGGACAGATAGCTTTGCATTTTCCACATCTAATACATTTTTCATTATCTACTTGTGACTTACCATTAACCAAAGAAACAGCATTTACTGGACACACAACAACACAAGGCTGAGCTAAACAACCTCTGCAAGTGTCTGTTACCTTAAAGGAGTTTTCAGGGCAAGCATTACAAGCAACGCTTATAACGCTAACAAGATCCGAAGTAAAAGGTTTATTTACTTTAGGCATGTTCTTGATAGTTTGCGATAGTGGACGATGGTCATCAAAAGAGCGCACTGGAAGCCCAAAAGCCAGTCTTAGTCTTTCGGCAACAACAGCTCTTTCCATAAACACATTGTTTCTATAAGTTGGTGTTTCATAAGGAAGTATTTTAAAAGGGATCTCATCGACTACTTCAAGCGGCAACTGCTCATAAGCAAGTTTTGCAATCTCCTTAAAAATTCTTCTTCTTATTGTTGTTATATTAGTATGTAATCCTCTCATACATAACCTCCATTTGAAATTATTCTTGCGTAATCGCGCTTTGTCGATAACTATTTGCAATATTTACTTCATTATAAAGCATATTTTTCTCTTGGTCAATACATTTGTTAAAAAAAACACAATTTCATTAAAATGCTGAAAATAAAATAATATAATAGAAAAATTCAAGTAAATTTACTCGGATTATTAACACCATTAAATTTATAAACTGTGATTATATTAGTTATTAAATAACATTACCACTACAAGCATCAATATACAAAAAAGATAGCAGAGCACTAAAGCTAAGCTATCTTTTGGGATTTACTTTCTTTTCGAGATTATTTCAGAGATGTTTTTATTTGCTTCCATTACTTCCTCTCTAAAGGCAGAGGCTGAAACCCTCAAGGCTCCATGCCCTAAAATAATTAACTGCTCAAGATGGTCAGAAGTGGCAACACGAACATAGTTATTTTTGGCAAGTGTTTTTGTTGTTTTTTCGATATAAAGGTCTGCTGTTTCTGCCTCTTTAGTGTACACAACACTTATATTATGCACTTTTTCAACTTCGCCCTTATGTCCTTTAACTTTATATGCATCAAAAACTAATATGACCTCGCTGCCGATAAAAGCCTGATAGTTAGAGAGAATATTTACTAGTGCGCTTCTAGCTGCTTCAATATTAGTGTCTGCAAGCTTTTTTAAATCATCCCAAGCGAAAATGATGTTATAACCATCTACTAAAAGAAAGCCTGGTCCTTTAATTTGTTTTCTAGGTAATGAATAGCTTTCAGAGAGATGTGTTTTTTTAGTAGGGCGAAAGAATTCGTCTGGTGTTTTATTTATTGAACCATAAGTTCTCTCGAAAATAGCCATTAGCTCTTTATCATCCTCGAAAGAGCCTGTATAAGGGCTATCATAATACTTTTTAGACTGTATTTTCTCCTGTTTGAATTGCTCTCTTGCTTTCCATTCTAAATTTATATGCTTGTATTTATCGACTTCGTTCCAAGGAACCACAAACCCAGCACCATTCGCACAGAAAACGGAATCAGCGGTGTTTTGCATATCTGCTTCAAAATTGTAAGCTTTTTCTTTCACTATAGCTTGTTGATTATGGCAAGGAAAGTAACCCGCTAAGCTGAAACTAAAAACTCCAAGCCCTTTAGTATAGTTTAAAACCTCTCTGTGATAATCGTTTGAAAGAACAACTGGAACTTTGCCAGTAATTATGCTTGTGTTATCAGAGCTGTAGTCTGTTTTAAAATCTGCATGCATTTTTTGCAAGTCTGATAGTGCTCTGCCAATGTTTTCAGATGGAACTTCTAGAGTAAACTCATAGTATGGTTCTAACAAAACAGACTTAGCCATCGCAAGTCCTTGTCGAATAGCTCTATAAGTGGCTTGTCTAAAATCGCCGCCAGTTGTATGCTCAAGATGAGATTTCCCAGCAAATAAAGTGAAGTTAATATCTGTGATAGGGGAGCCTGTTAAAATTCCAATATGTTCTTTCTCTATTATGTGAGAAAGAATAAGATTCTGATAGTTTTTATCAAGCATATTTTCAGGACATGCATTATCAATTGTTATTCCTTTGCCTTGTGGATTTGGTGTTAGTAGTATCTGAACTTCAGAATAATGCCCTAAAGGCTCAAAGTGACCAATTCCTAAGCTCTTATCTAAAATTGTCTCCTTATATAAAATTGACTCCTCGCCAAAAATTACATCATAACCGTATTTATCTTTAATGATGGTAGTTAATATTTCCATCTGAACTTCGCCCATTAAATGGACTTCAATTTCTGAATATATTTCATTCCACACAATATCCAGCAGTGGGTCTTCATCTTTAAGTGTTTTAAGTTTCAAAAAGGCAGTGTAAGGATCGGTAGCTGTGTTAAACCATAACTTATATTTTAACACAGGCTGCAATACTGGTTCAACCTTTTCTGATAGAACGCCGAGCGCTTGACCAGCGAAGGTTTCTGAAAGCCCTGTTACACAGCAAACATCGCCAGCGTTAACATTATCAACAGCTTTAAATTTATTGCCAGAATAAATTCTTATTTGATTTATTTTTTCTGACTTGCCTGCTATTAAAATACTATCTCTAACTTTTATAGTTCCACCAAACAGCTTTATATGAGTTAGACGGTTGCCTTGATCATCAAAAGATATTTTAAACACTCTAGCAGAAAACTCATTTAAATTGCGTTCTACAGCAGTATATTCATCTAGTGCAGATATCAATTCGTCAATACCTTCAAGCTTTAAGGCTGAACCAGTTAGAATAGGGAATAGCTTTCGTTCTCTTATTGCAGCTATAATATCTTCCTTGCTAAATATTTTGCCGTTCAAATACTTCTCCATTAAAGTTTCATCACAAACGGCAATCGCTTCTTTTGAGTTTTCGTCTTGAAATTCTTCGCTAAAATCTAAGCAGTTATCTCCAAGCCTTTTTTGAAGGGATTTAATTATGCATTGCTTGTCTTCATTCGCTAAATCCATTTTATTGATAAAAATGAATGTTGGTATATTATATTTATGAAGCAATCTCCACATCGTGCTTGTATGGCTTTGCACACCATCTGTAGCGTTAATTAGAAGTATGGCATAGTCAAGAACAGATAAGGTTCTCTCCATTTCTGTCGAAAAATCAATATGCCCTGGTGTATCGAGTAATGTGAATTGCGAGTTATTTATTGTAAGTGTTGCTTGTTTAGAGAATATTGTGATACCTCTCTTTTTTTCAAGCTCATGTGTATCTAAAAAAGCATTTTTATGATCAACTCTGCCAAGCTTTCTTATTTCTCCAGCCTTATATAATAATGCTTCAGATAATGTTGTTTTGCCAGAGTCGACATGTGCTAATATGCCGATAGTGCATTTTTTCATCGCATACTCCAAACTTTATTATTTCTTTGATTTTATATTATACACCAATCTAAGCGTTATTTCAATACAAAACAAAAGACAGCCAAGGCTGCCTTACTCAAAAAATGCTTTGGAATACTCTATTTGAGCATTAAGCATTACTTTATTGTTGTTTAGGCTAATCGCCATAAAATTTTCTGCTGGAACAGGGAACGGAGCTGCAATGCCAAATTCACTTGCTTTAGTGTATCCAAGTCTTGGATAATATTCGCTGCTCCCAAGCACAACACAAATATCATAACCAAGCTCTTTTGCGATATTATGTCCTTCTTTTATAAGAGCTGTACCAATGCCTTTTCGTTGATAACTAGGCAATACAGAAAGGGGAGCAAGGGCTAGGACGTCAGCGTTATTTACTTTAGCTTTAGTAAATAGGATATGGCCAATAATGCCGTTTGCATCCTCGGCAACTAAAGATAGCTCGGGAATAAACTCTTCGCTGTTTCTTAACCTAACGACTAAGTCTTGTTCTGTTCCATCTGAATGCTCTGCCGAAGCGAAAGATGCTTTGATCAAAGCATATACTTCATCGTAATCAGATTTGATTTCTTTTCTAATAATCATATAATTCTTATAGACCTCCTTAATATAATGATAAGAAAAGTATAACAGATTGAAGAAATAAAGTCAAAGCTAAAAAACTTTTAGTTTTTTGCTATCATATTATATATATTTATATTGCGTATTTTATATGAATATGCTATAATAAAATGATTATTTTGACTGCAAGTGAACTTCCCAAGAAAGGAAAGGTCATAATTATGAGAATATTAGGAATTGACCCAGGATACGCGATAGTAGGCTGGGGGATTATAGATTATACAGCTGGAAAGTTCAGTGTTGTTGAATATGGAGCTATAACAACAGAAGCTGGAACACCAATGCCAGAGCGTTTGCAAGAAGTTTTTCATGGTCTTGAATATGTAATAGAAAAACACAATCCAGTTGCTATTTCGGTTGAGCAGTTATTTTTTACTACCAACCAAAAGACAGCGATTTCTGTTGCGCAAGCTAGAGGGGTTATAATCTTAGCGGCTCAACTGCACCATTTAACTATTCATGAATATACACCTCTTCAAGTAAAGCAATCTGTTGTTGGTTATGGTAAAGCCGAAAAAAGGCAAGTGATGGATATGACAAAAAGAATTCTAAATCTTTCTTCATTGCCAAAACCAGATGATGTTGCCGATGCCCTTGCTGTTGCAATTTGCCATGCTCATTCTAGCGGCTCATTGCTTGGCGGTATGAACGCTTTAGAAAAAGCTCTTTTAAAAGAAAAGAAGAACAATAATAGATTCTCAATTAAATAGAAAGGATCGCCTAAAAAATGATATACTCACTAAATGGTAAACTTAAAAAAGCAACCCCTAATTTCATAGTAATTGAATGCTCTGGGGTCGGGTATGGTTGCTTTATATCTCTATATACTAGATCTAATCTTCCTTCAGTTGGAGAGGAAGCTGAGGTGCTAACAACAATGCTAGTAAGGCAAGAGGGAGTCGAGTTGTTTGCCTTTTATGATGCAGAAGAACAGGAGTGCTTTAGGCTTTTAACAGGAGTTTCTGGTGTTGGTCCTAAATCTGCGTTGTCTATCCTTTCATTGTTGGAGCCATCAAAGCTCTCTTTAGCTATAGCAGCGGGTGATCACAAAATGCTAACAAAGGCACAAGGGATTGGAGCTAAAACTGCTCAAAGAATTGTGTTAGAACTTAAGGACAAAATGGGCGCTGGAATGGTAAGTTCAGTTGATGTAAGTTCTAGTGTATCAGTTTCAAAGCCATCTGGCAATGTATCGGAAGCGATGGCAGCCTTAGTAGCTCTTGGCTACACTCCATCAGAGGCAGCCTTAGCTGTGACTTCATTTGATGATAGTGTTTCAGTAAATGATATTGTGAAAGGCGCTTTAAAGGCAATAGCAAGTAAAGGCTAGAAGAAAGAGCAAGTTTGAAAGGTAATGTGCATGGATATTGCTGTAATTATGCACAATAATGCTCTTATCAGCAAGAGTGAATTTTAATTATTTTATGCCGTGGCAGAATGGAGCATTATTATGAACGATTTTGAAAATAGATTTGTGACACCTGATTATACCAATGAAGAGGATCAGATAGAGTACTCTTTGCGTCCTAAAATGCTGTCTGAATATATAGGCCAGCAAGGTGTTAAAGAAAATCTTAATGTATTTATAAAAGCTGCAAAGCAAAGAGGAGAAGGCCTAGATCATTGCCTATTATATGGGCCTCCAGGACTAGGTAAAACAACTCTATCTAATATTATCGCCAACGAAATGGGAGTTAATATCAGAATAACTTCAGGCCCTGCTATTGAAAAGCCAGGTGACCTTGCAGCATTACTCACAAATTTGAATGAAAGAGATATACTGTTTATAGATGAGATTCATAGACTCAACCGAAGTGTAGAGGAAATATTATATCCAGCTATGGAGGATTTTGCTCTTGATATCATAATTGGCAAAGGCCCATCCGCAAGATCTATTAGACTTGATTTACCTCCGTTTACTTTGATTGGTGCAACAACAAGAGCGGGACAGCTCTCCGCGCCATTGAGAGATAGGTTTGGGGTTAATTTAAGGCTCGACATGTATACTTTTGATGAGCTTAGTACGATTATAACAAGAAGTGCTGGGATTTTAGGTATTGCCTGCGAAAACGATGGAGCTTATGAAATTGCTAAAAGATCAAGAGGCACGCCAAGAATTGCGAATAGAATGCTAAAAAGGGTTCGAGATTTTGCGCAAGTACTTGGCGATGGAGTTATAACAAAAGAAATTGCAGATATTGCACTATCAAGGCTAGATATAGACCCTCTTGGGCTTGATACGATTGATAGAAGAATGATAAAAACTATTATTAAAAACTATGCTGGTGGCCCTGTTGGGCTAGATACACTTGCTGCGGCTATAAATGAAGAAGCTATTACAATTGAGGATGTATATGAGCCATACTTAATGCAGATTGGCTTTTTAACACGAACTTCAAGGGGAAGATGTGTTACTAGGCTTGCATATGAACATCTAGGGCTTCCTTATACTGCAAGCAGTGAGTATGAGCAAATCAGCCTTGACTAAACTCGGAGGTAATTATGGGAAGAATATTTGGAACTGATGGAGTTCGTGGTGTTGCTGGTCGTGAACTTGATATAACTCTTGCGATGAATATTGGAAGGGCAACAGCGATGGTAGTGAAAAGGAAATCTACCAAACAAAAACCAATTATCGCTATTGGAAAGGACACTAGAATATCATCTGATATGTTGGAGATGGCAGTTATTGCTGGAATTTGCTCAGTTGGAGCAGATGTCCTTTGTTTAGGTGTTGTACCAACTCCTGCTGTTGCACATTTAGTAATAACAGAAGATTGCGATGCTGGAATAATGCTATCAGCCAGCCATAACTCTTTTGAATATAATGGCATTAAATTATTCGGTGCAAAAGGTCATAAGCTCAATGATGCAGAAGAAGAGGAAATTGAAGCTATTATTCTTGATGGCATTGAGGAATATTATGTTGCAACACATAGCGAGATAGGTAGAGTAACAAGTACAGATTGCGCAGCAGAAGCATACATATCATATATTTCTTCGCTTGCAAATGGAGAGTTTAAAGAGTATAGGGTTTTGATTGATTGCTCAAACGGAAGTGCTTCTGCAACTGCTGAGGACATTTTCAAAAGAATCGGACTGAAATTTGATATGTTAGCCGCAACTCCTGATGGAGTAAACATAAACAATAAGTGTGGTTCGACTCATATTGAAAGGCTTGGCAAACAAGTTGTTGCTGGTGGATATCACATGGGATTTGCCTTTGATGGAGATGCTGATAGGTTTTTAGCGGTTGATGAAAAAGGCAGGGTTCTGGATGGTGATAGAATAGTCGCAATTTGTTCTGACTATCTAAAAGCTGAAGGAAAGTTGAATAAAGATACTGTTGTTGTTACTTCAATGTCTAATATGGGCTTTATGCTTTTAATGAAATCAAGAAATGTAGACGTTAAGACAACTAAAGTTGGTGATAGATATGTGCTTGAAGAGATGAGAAATGGCGGTTTTAGTATTGGTGGAGAGCAATCAGGACACATTATTTTCTCGGACTATTCAACAACAGGCGATGGTCAGTTGAGTGCGATAATGCTGCTTAATGCTATTAAAAAGGCTGGGCATAAACTATCCGTTCTATACGATACAATGGTGACTTTCCCTCAAACGCTTGTAAATGTTGCTGCTAACAATGATATGAAAGCGAAACTAAATACAAATGAAGAGCTAAAAGTGATTATAGCTGAGTGTGAAAAAGCTTTAGAGGGAAGAGGTAGAGTTTTAATTAGGGTTTCAGGTACTGAGCCGGTAATACGAGTAATGGTAGAAGGACAAAATGAGGGAGAAATATCAACAATAGCTGATAAAATAGCTGCGGCTATTTCAACTTTGTTAGCATAGTATCTGCTTTATAAACTGATTCGGATTATATCGGGCACCCTAGTGAGAGAGTTTGAAAATACATTTCAAACTTAACTATTAAAAAGCCGTTTTTCTCGTCTGCAAAAAGCAGATAACCGAAAAACATGGCGCATTTATGACCATTTTTATGGTTGTTTTGTGCCTTTAGTAGAAAGGAATGGTCATAAAAGTGATAAGATTAGCAAAAAACTGGCAGGATATAGAAATTATATCATGCAGTGATGGAGAAAAATTAGAGCGTTGGAAGGATGTAAGGTTAGTAAGACCTGACCCTCAAATTATATGGAAAACACCAAAGGGCAAACAATGGAGCGCAGCAGACGCTTATTACCGCCGCTCTGCAACAGGTGGTGGTGAATGGGATAAGCGTACGCTTAAAAAAGACGAATGGAAAGTTGATTATAAAGATTTAAAATTCATTATTCGTCCAACTAACTTTAAACACACTGGACTTTTCCCAGAACAAGCTGTTAACTGGGACTTATGCGAGAGCATAATAAAAGCTGCGAACAGACCAGCAAAAGTTTTGAACTTATTTGCTTATACTGGCGGTGCAACACTAGCTTGCGCAAAAGCTGGTGCTAGTGTTGTGCATGTTGATGCTTCTAAAGGCATGATAACATGGGCAAGAGAGAACGCAAATGCTTCTGGGCTTTCTGATGCGCCTATTAGATGGATAATTGATGATTGCAAAAAGTTCATTGAAAGAGAGATTAGACGAGGCAATAAATATGATGGAATTATTCTAGACCCACCATCATATGGCAGAGGTCCAGGCGGCGAAGTTTGGAAGCTTGAGGATAGTATTTTTGAGCTAATGCAGCTAGTTAGTGAGCTTTTGGCAGATGATGCCTTATTTTTACTTCTTAACTCATACACAACAGGGCTTGGCTCTAGTGTAATGAAGGAAGTATTAGCTAAAACAGTTAATATAGATGGTAGCTTCTTCTCCTCTGAAATAGGACTTCCAGTAACTGAGGGTGGATGTTTACCATGTGGTAGCACAGCTATTTGGTTAGGAAAGAGCGTTTCAGTGGAGGTAAATGGATGTCAGTTATAATCAAAACTGAAAACTTGCAGTTTGCTTATCCAAATGAAAAAATCAAAGCTTTGTCTGGGATAGACCTTGAGATTAATCAAGGCGAGTTTGTTGCTATATTAGGGCATAACGGTTCTGGTAAATCAACGCTTGCTAAGCATTTTAATGCTATACTTCTGCCAAGTGGAGGGAAATGCTATGTTGATAGCCTGGACACTGCTATTGAGGACAATACTTATGATATAAGACAACGAGCTGAAATGGTGTTTCAAAATCCAGACAATCAAATTGTTGCTGCTATAGTTGAGGAAGATGTTGCTTTTGGAATAGAAAATTTAGGTATACCAAGCGAAGAAATAAGGGTTAGGGTAGACGATGCTTTAGCCAAGGTTGGAATGACTGAATATGCAAAGCATTCACCACATAGGCTTTCTGGCGGACAAAAACAGAGAGTTGCTATAGCTGGGATTGTTGCAATGCGCCCAAAAGTAATAATTCTAGATGAAGCCACTGCCATGCTTGACCCAAAAGGCAGGGCAGAAGTTGTTAAAACGGTAAAAGAGCTTAATCAGGAGTTTGGTATAACAGTTATTTTAATTACACATTTTATGGAAGAAGCGGCAGAATGTGATAAAGTGTTTGTGGTGGATTTAGGAAAAGTTCTTATAACTGGTGCTCCAAAAGAAGTGTTTTCACAAAGTGATTTATTAAAATCAGTTGGGTTAGATGTTCCGCAGCCAACTGAGCTTTTAATTGAGCTTAAAAAGCTTGGCTATAATGTTGATACCTCGATAATAAAGCTAGAAGAAGCAACTGAACACATAAAAAAACTATTGATAGAGCATAGTTTAAATGGAGGAGAATAATGTCGTCTGCTATTAAAACAGAGAATTTAACACATATTTATTCTAAAGGCACTCCATTTGAAATGGTGGCACTAAATAAAATAAATATTGAAATAAAAAAAGGCGAGCTAATCGGTGTTATAGGACATACTGGTTCTGGTAAATCAACTTTAATGAGTCATCTAAACGGGCTGCTTAAACCGCATGATGGCAAGATATATATTGATGGTGAGGATGTTTGGGCAAATGATAAAGATGTTCGAAAGTTCAGATTTAAAGTTGGTTTAGTATTTCAGTACCCTGAATATCAATTATTTGAAGAAACTGTATACAAAGATATAGCGTTTGGTCCAAGAAACATGAGGCTTAGCGAAGAAGAAATTGAAGAAAGAGTTAAAGAAGCAGCTAAATATGCTGGTGTTAAAAGTGACTGGCTTGATAAATCTCCTTTTGAGCTTTCAGGAGGACAAAAAAGACGTGTTGCTATTGCTGGCGTTATTGCTATGAAGCCTTCAATTCTTATTCTTGATGAGCCTATTGCTGGACTAGATCCAACAGGTAGACAAGCTATATTAAACATGATAAACAACTACCATAAAGAAACAGGGAGTACAATACTTTTAATATCCCATAGTATGGAGGATATCGCTGTTTATGCCGATAGGGTTTTGGTTTTAAAAGATGGTGATGTTTTTGCATTTGATACAGTTAATAAAGTATTTTCCCAAAAAGATGAGCTTAGAAAAATAGGCTTAGATCTGCCTGTGATTAGCGAAATATTATCAGCACTAAACCAAGCAGGCTATACATCGCTTAAAACGGATATTCACACACCTCATCATGCTGCTTTAGAAATAGACAGGCTAATTAAAGAGGTGAAAAATGCTTAAAGATATTACAATAGGACAATATTTTCCAGGAAACTCATTTGTTCATAATTTAGACCCTAGAATGAAAATATTTTTAACAATGTTATTTGTTGTTCTCTTATTTATACCAAAAAATCCAATAGGAATATTGGTTGGAGGATGTTGGGCTTTATGTGGTTTTCTAAACTCTAAAATAAAGCTAAAACTTTTATTTAAGAGTATTAAACCTGTTATACCAATAATTATTTTCACAACTTTCCTTAATATGTTTTTTATAAAGGGAACTATTATATTTAGTTTTTATTTTATTGAGATAAGTTATGAGGGAGTTATGGTCGCTCTGCTTATGAGCGAGAGAATTTTATTTTTAATTGCTGGTACATCACTGCTGACATACACCACTTCACCAATACTTTTAACTGATGGTATTGAACATTTATTAAAACCATTTAAAAGGATTGGTGTACCAGCGCATGAGCTTGCAATGATGATGACGATTGCACTTAGATTCATCCCAACTTTAATTGAAGAGACAGATAAAATTATATCTGCTCAAAAGGCAAGAGGTGCAGATATGGAAAGTGGCGGTATTGTTAAGCGTTCTAAGGCATTGATACCTGTATTGATACCATTATTTATTTCAGCTTTTAGACGAGCTGATGAATTAGCTTTGGCTATGGAATGTCGCTGTTATAGAGGAGGAGAAGGGAGAACTCGTCTTAGAGTTTTAAAGTATGGTAATAGAGATGCTGTTGCTTTAGTTAGTGTTTTAATTGCAATAGCTTTTGCTGTTTATCTAAACACTGTTCTTCCTTCAGTTTATATTTAATGAGAAGACTTGTACTAACAATTGCATATGATGGTAGCCGATATGGTGGGTATCAAGTGCAGAAAAATGCAATAACCATTGCTGAAGTAGTCCAAGATGCTATTGAAATTGTTTTTGGAGAACGTCTTGGTATAATTGGCTGTTCAAGGACTGATGCAGGAGTACATGCTGAGGGCTTTTGCTTGTCGTTTGATACAGACAACCCAATTCCCAAAGAAAGGCTTCCTATAGCTCTTAACAGCAAACTGCCAGACGATGTTGTTGTGATTGATTGTAGGGAAACTGATGATAATTTCCACCCTAGATACTCTGCTATTGGCAAGAGGTACTGTTACAAAGTATATACCTCAGCTTTGCCAAGTCCTTTTCTTAGAAACTATGCACACCATTACCCATTTAATCTTGATATAGAACTTATGAGGAATGCTGCTTCTAGCATAGTTGGTACACATGATTTTAAGGGCTTTTCAAATACTGGCGGCAAAGTTGAATCAACTATTAGAACAGTGACAAAATGTGATATAAATACTCATGATGATTATGTTATATTTACTGTTGAAGGAGATGGCTTTTTATACAATATGGTCAGAATAATTGTAGGTACACTTATTGATATTGGTAGCGGTATGATCAGCATTGATGTTATAGATGAGTTGCTAACAAATCTTGATAGAAAACTTGCTGGAAGAACCGCTCCAGCACATGGCTTATATCTTAATGAAGTGTTCTACGAGCAAGATAATGGCAAGCTATTGCCTGGCAAGTATAATCAAAATCCTAAAGAGGGGGGATAGTAATGGCGGAAATTCGTACATATGATGAGATTAGGCAGAAAAGCAAAAAAAAGAAAAAAATAAAAAGAGCTATTTGGCTAGTAATTATCATTTTGCTCTCTTTATTTTTGTATTTACAACGTGATGCTATTTCTTCTTTGGGTATAGATGGTTGGTTTAATAGCTTAATTAGGGAAGAAACAACTGAAACATTGACCTCTAACATACCTGCTGGAGAAGATAAAACTATCGTTAATATTGGTAGCGACCTAGCGATATTTCAAACTGGTGAGATAGGTTATTATGATATGATGGGAGAGGCTATCAATATTGTAAAATTAAATATGCAGAACCCAATACCGATAGTATCTGATGATAGAATTATTGCTGCTGACATTGGAGCATATGGAATGTATGTTACAAATGGGGATGAAGTTTTGTGGAATACTTCATTACCTAATACAATAGTAGGCCTTTCTGTTTCTGATGATGGAAATATTGTTGTTACAACAGATCATGATAGATTTAGCTCACATGTAACAGTATATAATAAGTCCTATACAGAGATTTTCGCTTATAGTTCTTCGGAACATAAGATTATATCTACTGATTTGTCAGAAAAATATTTATTAGTTAGCGGAATTACAACAATAGACGGTAAGCTTTCTTGTAGAGTTGGAATAATTCCATTAGATGGTAGTGATAAAATATTTGTGGATATGGGCGATGAATTTATATTTGATGTCTCTTTTAGAGAAGATGGGAACATATCTTTGCTAAGCGATACTGGTGTTAGTGTGTGGTCATTATCAGGAGAAAAGCTTGCAGGATATCAATATAATGATAACATAGACTATTATCTTGTTAATGAAGATGGAAGTGTAATTATTCTTGAAGGGGACTACTCAAAAACCCGAAACAGCAAAATAGTTGCATTAAATCACGACATGACTATAAAATACGAATATCAATTCGACAAACCAGTAACAAAAATTATAAATAGAGATGATAGTCTACTAATTGCGTCTTCCAAAGAAGTTTATGATCTTAATAGCGATCTTGAACTAACAACTTTAATTGAGGTAGCAACTGTTGAGGACATTACTCTATTAAATAATAGCTTATATGTGCTTACTGATAGAAACTTATATTCTATTGGTTAACATCATAAGCTAAAATTATCTTATAATTGATTTGCTAATAATCCTCTATCTAGCTTTTTGTATAATATATAGTGCTAAAACAGGATTTGTATATACAATTGCATCATTCTTTGTAACTATAGGTAGCTTGGTAGTGTCTTGGATATTTTCTCCAATACTTGCGGATATGCTTTATAATTCTGGAATGAGAAACACTATATACGAGAATATTTCTGAAAATTCTAATATAGTAATAACAAGTAGTTTAGAGAGTTTTGTTAGTTCGCTA
>CAYJEV010000027.1:0-18394 GCA_964369265.1 uncultured Oscillospiraceae bacterium | reverse complement strand
AAATATACTAGGTTTATTTGTGTTAAACATTATATAAATAATCTCAGCCGTAAGATTTTGTCTTGCGGCTGACTTATTTATAGCTTCTTTTCAACGTTAAAACTAAATTAAAAACAACTACACTTAATTAAAAGCATAGTTGTTTAATAGTGAGTATATTCGATTTTATTAGCGATATCTTGAAAAATCGTGGCGCTTTGGCTCAGAAAATGTAAAATTAAGCGATATATTTACAATTAGTATAAATGAACTTATCCAAGCAGAAATTTTAAATGCATTGAAAAAATCAATATGGCTATCAACTCCTAAGCTTTCAAGCAATCCAAAGCTGCTTTGCAGAATGCTATTATATGAAACTCCATCTTGAAGCTCAGAAATGCCAACGCCAAGACAATTGATGCCCAAATCAACAGTGATGAATAGAGAGATGATAAAAATAATTAGTGATGCTACTTTTAAATTTCTCATATGATACTCCTATTTAATTTATCTGAAAAGAATTTTTACGACAGACTACCTTTGTTTAGTATAATGTTGGGATGTTATCAGAAAGAAGAGAGAACTGCTCTAATGTCATCTTTTCTGCTCTAATAGTAGCTGGGATATTGAGAGCCTCAAAAAGCTCTATAAGTTTTGTTTTATTAACTCCTATAAATCCTGAAATTGCATTAACGGCGGTCTTTCTTCTTTGAGAGAAAGCTCCCTTAACAACTCTAAAAAATAGCTTTTCATCCTTTGGGTTAACAGGAGGGATTTCCCTAACATCCAGCCTTATAACAGCAGAGTCAACCTCAGGCGCTGGCATAAAGCTTCCAGCAGACACATTAAATAATAAGCAAGGCTCGCTATAATACCAAATAGCAGCAGAAACTGCTCCACACTCCCTAGTACCAGGCTCTGCACATAATCTAACAGCAGCCTCTTTTTGAACCATAACAGTTATAGATTTAACAGGAAGCTTCTTTTCTAACAAATCCATAATTATAGGTGTGGTAATATAATAAGGAAGGTTTGCGCAAACAACAACATCCATTCCCTCAAACTCATCTTTAATAATCTGTTCAAGATCAACTTTTAGCACATCTCCCTCAATAACTTTTAGGTTGTCATGCTCTCCCAATGTTTTTGCAAGGATTGGAATAAGCCTTGAGTCTAGCTCTATACACACAACCTTCTCGGCAGCCAAAGCAAGCTCATGAGATAACACACCAATTCCAGGGCCGACTTCAATAACTCCAACACCCTTTCTTGCTCCTCCCATCTCTGCGATTCTAGGGCAGATAGATGGATTGGTTATAAAGTTTTGTCCGAGTGCTTTTGAAAAAGTGAAGTTATGTTCTTTTAGTATTTCTTTGATAGTTGATATGTTGGTTAAGTTTTCCATAAATAAAAATGCTCCATTCTGTCTCTTTTTGTCGACATAATATAATAATTTAATAATATTCCACTTGATATTATAGCATAAAATGTTGTAAAATAATATCATAAAATAAAAATAATTTTATGGAGGTAATAATATCATATATGAGAACAGATAAAAGTAATTACTACTTAAATATAGCCGAAGCAGTTTCTGAACGCTGCACCTGCACAAGAAGAAGATATGGCGCAATTATTGTAAAGAATGATGAAATAATCTCAACAGGTTACGTTGGTGCACCTAGAGGCAGACAAAACTGCACAGACTTAGGATATTGTACAAGAGAAAAGCATAACATACCAAGAGGGGAAAGATATGAGCTTTGCCGTTCTGTTCACGCAGAGGCTAATGCGATTATCTCTGCTTCAAGAAATGAAATGCTTGGTGCGACAATGTATTTAGTTGGCAGAGATGTTTCAACTAATGAATACACTAAAAATGCCAGCTCCTGCGCAATGTGCAAGCGAATGATTATAAATGCTGGAATTGATAAGGTTGTTATTAGAGATAATGCTGAGGACTTTAGGGTTGTTAATGTTTATGAAGAGTGGGTGTTAAAAGACGATAGCCTTGATGCTCAAAAGGGATACTAAATAATCTCTGATTATTTAAGTGAATAGTTAAAAGTGAATAGTGATGGTGTCGCTTTGCGACGTTTTAAAAGACTTGCAGTCGGCTTGAAGCCTCCACTTTTCATTAAATCTAATACAAATAATATGTTAAGAGAGGGAAATAGCGATGGAAAACTACAAAAGCTTAAGACAATATGCTAAAAGCCAATCATGGGAAACTATGGATAAGCCAGACCAACAAAAAGACATACCGCAACCTCCATACACAATGCCAGTACCAGAGGGAGCAAAGCTGATTGATTTGCCAGATCCTAAAACTGCGCCAATAAAGAATAAATCCCTTTTTGATGCAATAGTGGATAGACATAGCCATAGAAAGTTCAGTGGCGAGGCGACAACCTTAGCAGAGCTTTCATATCTATTGTTCTGCGCGCATGGCTTTAAGGGCTATCGTACTTTCGCAACTCCAGGAACATTTAGAACAGCTCCATCTGCTGGAGATAGGCACCCGATTGAAACTTTCTTCATTGCTTTAAATGTTGAGGGGCTGGATAAGGGTGTGTATCGTTATCTTCCAATCGAAAACAAGATAATGCTTGTTAAGGCTGGCGGAGATGAGCTTAAAGAAAAGGCAGATTTCTTAGTGCGTGGACAGAAGTTTTCTGGGCGCTCTAATGTTCTGTTTATTTGGGTTGCTGATAGCTATAGATGCGAATGGAGATACACAGATCATGCACACAAGCTAATACTTCTTGATGTTGGGCATATATGCCAAAACCTATATCTTGCTTGCGAGGATGTGGGAAGTGGCTCTTGCGCTATGGCTGCGTATATGCAAGAGGAGTGCGACGAGTTTTTAGGGCTAGATGGCAGCGATTACTACACTGTATATCTATCTGCTGTTGGCAAGATAGCCGATTTAGATGAAAATAACAAACCGTGGTTAAGATAAAAGGAGATTTAAAGTAGAGTTTATGAACTTGTTAGATAAGCATAATGAGAAAGTGATGGAAGTTATCACAAATATTTTAGACGATTTAAATGATAAGAATTTTGATAATGTTGTAAATTCTGTTGATAGCATTGGCGAATGGAGCAGGGACGAGCTAATCGATTTTTTAATTGAGAACATCCAAGGTACAATCGCTCTAAATCAGCTTGATACATTTGATATTTATAACGACGAAAACCGTCTTGAATATTATTTAGAGCTTGGCGAGCTTATGGACGCTGACGAAAGAGAAGAATATGAGCAAGCATTTAATGAGCTTGAAGATGGAAAGATAGCTTTTTGCATTGAATATGGATTAACAGCTAACAACGGCGAAGAAACAGATTTAGTGTTGATGCTTGATGTTCAAAAATCAGGTAATGATGTAGTTGTGATTTTTGATACAATAGACCCACAATAATAGTGAAAAGGCTAACTTTCACTATTTGAAAGTTAGCCCTTTGTTCTTATTTTTAAGATGTTGTGTAAGTTGATACAAAATTTCTAGGTCATCGTCGGTTAATCCTTCAACATCGATTGTTGCTGTTTGTGTTACTCCTAATAAGTAATCTGTCGACACTCCGAAATATTTTGATAGTTCGACAATATATTGAGGAGAAGGAACAGAAATACCCATCTCCCAAGCATTAACGCTTGAGCGTGTTATACCTAGTATTTTAGCAAGCGCCGATTGGGTCAACTTGTTATGTTCTCTTAAAAATGTAATTCTGCTGGAAATCATCAAACCACCTCTTAAATATAGTGTACGATAACTAGAAATTTATTTCAATACCAAGCAGATGTTTTCAATTGACCAAATGCAAATAATATGTTATAATTTAAATGAAAAATGAACATTTTCACAATTTGTCTTAAACGATGTGTTATGTAGCGATTAGAGGTGAGAGAAATGTTATATGGATATGAAGGTTTATCCCATAGGAAAGAAATAACAGATTGGGACTTAACTGAATTAAATCCACATACTGTTATAAATGGAAAACACACACTTGATGATATACAACATGCCTTATCAAACGGAAATAATGGCTTGCCAAAGCTTGGAGTTCCTGTTATATATTCTCGAAATAAAATTCAGTATAAAAAATTCTTTAGCAAAAAACTAGAAGATTGTTTGGTTATCAGCAATGCATATCATTCTTCAGATTATTTTAAGGTAGTTATTGAATCTAGATATACAAATAAACAAACAAAAGTTTCTGTGTATTACACAGGAATAAGCGTGTTGTCTGGTAAAGCAAATATGCATGAGAGCGGGCAAGCAAATGCCATCACAAATAGTTTGATAGGCAAGTATACAAAAACTGATGAAATAGAGCTAATGGAAGAGTATAGGTACTATCATAAGATGGGAGAAATCCTCGAAAAAGTCTTTAAATTGCTCAATGAATAAAAGCTAACTTCGTTTGAAATTGAAGTTAGCTTTTTGTTTTATAGTTTTCTCACTTCTTGATATATTAGCTCAATATCTTCAAAGCTACTAATTCCGCCACACATCTTTCTAAGTTGTGCTGCTCCTCTAAAGCCTGTTAAATACCAAGCTATATGCTTTCTTGCTTCTCTAAAGCCGATTTTCTCGCCCTTGTAGCCGACTAAAAGCTCCATGTGCCTCTTCATTACTGTTATGCGCTCTTCAAGCTCTGGTTCGGCTTGATAGCTTCCAGTTTCGAGATAGTCTTTGATTTGCGAGAAAAGCCAAGGCTTGCCTAAAGCTCCTCTCCCAACCATCACCAAATCGCAGCCTGTAAACTCAAGCATTTCTTTGGCTAGCTCTGGAGTTGTAATGTCGCCATTGCCTATAACAGGAATGCTAACAGCTTGTTTTACTTCCTTTATGCCAGTTAAGTCAACTGGTGGAGCATACATCTGCACTCTGGTTCTGCCATGAACACCAACAGCAACAGCTCCACTAGCTTCAACAATTTTAGCTATCTCAACAGCATTTTTGCTATCTTGATCCCAGCCAAGCCTTATCTTAACAGTCACAGGCAGTTCTGTTGAGGAAACAAGGCTTTTTATTATTGACTCAGCTAGCTTAGGAGTTTTCATTAAAGCGCTTCCGCCCCCTCCGCCGACTATCTTTGGAGCTGGGCAACCCATATTTAAATCAATAAAATCTGGAGAATACTGCTCTGCGATTTTAGTGGCAGTTGCAATAACATTAGGGTCATCCCCAAAAAGCTGTACACCAAATGGTGAGTAGCTGTCTTTTTCTAGCAGTTCTTTGCTTTTTTCGCTGCCAAGCGAAATTCCCTTTGCGCTCGCCATCTCTCCAGTTGCCATAACAGCTCCGTATCCATAGCATAATTCTCTAAAAGCTTTATCAGCAACTCCAGCCATAGGTGCAACAGATGCACCAGTGGCGAGAACAATGTTTCCTAATTTCATAATGTGCCCAATCCTTTTTATATACCCTAAGTCGGAATAGTGAAGCGATACATTCACTTTTCACTCTTCATTTTTAACTTTATTCTACTGTAACAGATTTTGCTAGGTTTCGTGGCTTATCAATATCATTTCCAAGCTTAATTGCTGTGTAGGCAGCTATTAGCTGGCTTGCAACAGCAGCGGCTATTGGCGCAAATATCTCTTCGCAACTAGGAACAGTGACAACGCAGTCAGCTGGATTTTCAACCAAAGGCATATCTTCAGTTGTGATTAGAGTTACAACTCCGCCCCTTGCCCTAACTTCTTGAATGTTGCTTAAAGTTTTGTGCATTAGCTCTTTAACAGTCGAGATAGCAATGACAGGCACTCCCTCTGTTACAAGGCTAAGTGTGCCATGCTTTAGCTCTCCAGCAGCATATGCTTCTGAATGGATATAGGCTATCTCTTTTAGCTTTAGAGAGCCTTCAAGAGATACAGCATAGTCCTGACCTCTGCCAATATAAAATAAGTCCTTTGAATCTTTGATGCTCTCTGCGACATCAATGAATTTTTGTTTGTCTTTTTCAATAGCTCCAACAATATCGCTCATTCCCATTAAAGCGCTTGTTAGCCTCTTCTTTTCATCGTCGCTGATATTTGAAGCGCCAATTGCCATTAGTGATAGTAGGGCAAGCTGAACTGTGTATGCCTTAGTGGTTGCAACAGCTATTTCAGGGCCAGCGTATGTGTAAAGAGTGTAGTCTGCTTCTCTTGCGATAGAAGAGCCAACAACATTAACTATTGACATAACAGGGATGTTCTTTTCTTTAAATAGTCGCAGTGCAGCTAGGCTGTCTGCTGTTTCGCCTGATTGCGAAATTATAATGCCTATATCGCCATCGCAAAGAATAGGCTTTCTATATCTAAATTCTGAAGCTATATCAAGCTCAACTGGTATGTTTAAAAAGCTCTCTAAAATTCCCTTTGCAGCAGCGCCAGCATAATAAGCAGAGCCGCAAGCTGTTATTATAATTCTCTTTGCATTTTTAATAAAATTAGCTGGCAGTTCGCTTTCAAAATGAGGAATGCCATCTTTAATTCTAGGCGAAAGAGTGTTTATAATAGCTCGTGGTTGTTCGGCAATTTCTTTTAGCATGAAATAGTCGTAGCCATCTTTTTTTGCGGCATCTAAAGTCCAGTTGGCTGTTTTAAATTCCTTTTGAATTGCATTAAGCTCAATATCAAAAAATGACAGTTCACCATCTTTGATAAGAACAATTTCATGCTCTTCAATTAAAGTGTATTCGTTTGTGTACTCTAAAATCGCTGGCAGGTCAGAAGCAACATAAGCTCCGCTACTATCTTTTGCGGCTATAAGAGGGCTGCCTTTTCTAATAGCGAATATCCTGTTAGGTAGGTGATGGAACATAATAGCGAAAGCATATGCCCCTTCAATAATCTCTGTCGCTTCTTTTATAGCTTTTAGTGGGCAGTTTGTGTATAGACTATCGATTAAAGCGGCAGCAACTTCTGTATCGGTTGCAGACTGAAAGCTATAGCCTTTTTTTGATAGCTCTCCTTTAATTTCGCTATAATTTTCAATTATACCATTATGTACAAGGGTTACATTTCCTTGTGTGTGAGGATGGGAGTTAAGCTGGCTTGGGGGTCCGTGAGTTGCCCATCTTGTGTGACCAATGCCGCAATTAGAGCTGTTGTCCTCGCTATACACTAGCTTTTTTAGCTCATCTAGTCTGCCCTTTTCCTTGATGGTTTTGACATTTCCATCTTTTAAAATTGCAATTCCAGCAGAGTCATATCCTCTATATTCTAAGTTTGTTAACGCAGTTAGTATAATATCTCTAGCTTCTGCCCTTCCTTGATAACCAATTATTCCGCACATATATTTCTCCATCTAGCACTTAGTTTTATTTTTATTACAATGTTATTAAACCTTAAAGTGCTATAAGGTTTAATAGATACTTATATATTATATTTATTTTACAAATTGTATAATCAGCTTGTATTTTAACGTTTTGTAAGCTTGATTGTCAATTTTTTGCCTATAAAGCAGAATTTGTCGCTTTGTTGCCAAAGGTTTTGTCTGCTTCTTGCTGTAGACAAACAGCAGGAGGACATCCGCCGAATTTTCGATACTTCCTCCACCTCGTCAACCCAAGTTTGGGTGCTGGCGCTTTTTTAAACATCAATATTTCTGTTAACACTCCCTTTCTTAATTAAACTCAATATGCAGTTTTTGAAATCACCCCTTTCAGTAAGATGTGTTTTATATCAAAGGGAGGAGATCCTCCCTTATAATATTAAATGAATAAATTTTGATTGCTATGCCTATGCACTGAAAGTACAAGCCCAATTGCGAGATATGTCATAGTAACTGAAGTTCCGCCAGCTGAAAGAAGAGGCAGAGTAACTCCAATAACAGGCATTAAAGTAAGGCACATGCCAACATTTATTAGCGTTTGTATAGCCATAACAGCAAACACACCAATGCAGATATATCTACCAAGCACATCTTTAGCAGTGTAGGCAGTTTTAAGGATTAGAAACAAAAACGCAGATAGCAAAAATAAAAACAGAGCCGTTCCAATAAATCCAAAAGATTCACCTAAAAATGAAAAGATGAAATCGTTATGCATTTTAGGGACATAGTAGTGGCTGTCATAAAATATGCCTGTTCCAAAGGTTTCGCCAGCCCCTATAGCTATTGTTCCTAGTCTTTGTTGATAGCCATAGCCTATTGGGTCAAGATCTGGGTTAAATACCGTTAAGATTCTTAGTTGCTTTCCTGGGCTTAGTGTGTACCAGTAAATAGGAGCAACAATAATTGCACCAACAACTGCAAGCGCAATATATTTCCATGAAAGTCCAGCAGCGAATATCATTATAACAAAAATTGAAGCCATTACAAGAGCAGAACCATCATCGCCTTGAAGCAGAATTAAAATAGTTGGAACAGCCCCATGAACAATCAGCCTTGCTAGTATGTAGGGCTGATTTAATTTTTCTCCAACCTTTTCTAAATGCAGAGCAAAAGAAAGAATGAAAGCGAGCTTTAGAATTTCAGAGGGCTGGAAGGTTAGTCCAACAAATGGGATGTTAAGCCAAGCTCTATCATCAACTCCTGCATATGGCTGAACGCCTATGAAATAAGTTAACACCATAAAAAAGATGCCCGCTGGTATATATAGCTTCCATAAATCCGAAAGCTCTCTATAATCAAAAAGCGAAATAACAACAGCTCCAGCAACCCCAAGCAAGCTAGCGATGATTTGGACTAATATCTGCCTTTCTCTTATTAGGTCTGTGAAGCCGGCATCATAAATGCCGTATATTAAAATGACAGAAATCCCTGACATTATTAAGCATATTAAAGATAATGCTAAATCTATTGAACGCAGATAGCTAAAAATATTTTTTGCGATTTTCAAGATAACCTCCTAAACGTGTTTTAGTGAATTTAACCTATTATATCTCATTATATTATAATAATGTTTTTTCCGCAAGATGTAGAAATTTATTTAATATAGTGTTATAATAGTTATTAGCTTAGAATATCATATATTTTTATTTTAAGCAATACTTTTAACAATTCAAGGAGGATCTAAAATGCTAACTGATATTCAGATTGCACAAGAGGCAAAAATGAACCCAATCACAGAGGTTGCAGCAGGCTTAGGAATAGCTGCTGATGAACTGGAATTATATGGTAAATATAAGGCGAAACTTTCTGATGAGCTAATTGAGCGTGTTAAATCCAATGAAGATGGAAAACTTGTTTTGGTAACAGCGATTAACCCAACACCAGCTGGCGAAGGAAAGACAACAACAACTGTTGGTCTTGGTATGGCGCTTTGCAAAGAGGGAAAGAAAGCTATGATAGCTTTAAGAGAACCTTCTTTAGGCCCAGTGTTTGGTGTTAAAGGCGGAGCTGCTGGCGGCGGATATTCTCAAGTAGTGCCAATGGAGGACATCAACCTTCACTTCACAGGAGATATGCACGCTATCACTTCTGCAAACAACCTGCTTTGTGCAATTATAGATAACCACCTACAACAAGGCAATGTTATTGGCATTGATCCAAGAAGAATCATCTTTAAGAGATGCCTAGATATGAATGATAGAGCGCTTCGTAAAGTTGTAATTGGTATGGGCGGTAAAGGTAATGGTGTGGTTAGAGAAGATAGCTTCCAAATCACAGTTGCTTCTGAGGTTATGGCTATCCTTTGCCTAGCTAACGATGCAGCAGACCTAAAAGAAAGACTAGGCAATATCCTAATTGCATATACATACGACAACAAGCCTGTTTACGCTAAAGAGCTAAACGTTCATGGCGCAATGGCAGCTCTTCTAAAAGAGGCTATTAAGCCAAATATGGTTCAAACTCTAGAGAACACACCAGCTCTAATGCATGGTGGTCCATTTGCAAATATTGCTCATGGTTGTAACTCTATGAGAGCTACAAAGCTAGGCTTAAAGCTTGCTGATTATCTTGTGACTGAGGCTGGCTTCGGTTCAGACTTAGGCGCTGAGAAATTTATGGACATTAAGTGCCGTTATGGTGGATTAAACCCATCTTGTGTTGTAATTGTTGCAACAATTAGAGCTCTTAAATATAATGGCGGAGTTAAAAAGGCTGATCTAGGCGCAGAGAGCGTTGAAGCTTTAAAGGCTGGTAGTGTAAACCTTGCAACTCACGTTGAGAACATGAGAAAGTTTGGCGTTCCTGTTGTAGTTGCTATTAACCGTTTTGGCTCTGATACAGACGCTGAAATTGAAGCATTAAGAGAAATCTGCTCAAACCTAAATGTTGAGTTCTCCCTATGCGAGCATTTTGCTAAGGGCGGCGAGGGCGCAGTTGATCTAGCTAGAAAAGTTGTTGCTGCTTGCAAGAAGGAAAGCAACTTCAAGGTGCTTTATGATGTAAATCTAAGCATTAAGGAGAAGGTTGAAGCTATAGCTAAGAACATTTATGGCGCAGATAATGTAAACTTCTCAGCTTCTGCTCAAAAGGCTATTAAGTCTATTGAGGAAATTGGCAGAGATAAGCTTCCTATCTGTATGGCTAAAACTCAATACTCATTATCCGATAACCCAGAGTTATTAGGTCGTCCAAAGGGATTTGACATAAATGTAAGCGAAGTTAGACTATCTAGCGGAGCAGGATTTATAGTTGTTTTAACTGGCGACGTTATGATAATGCCAGGACTTCCAAAGAAGCCTTCCGCCGAGGCTATTGATTTAACTGAAGACGGAAAGATACTAGGACTATTTTAGTGGAAAACTTTTTAGATAAAAAAGTACAAAAATTCACATTAACCTCCCCAGCTCAAACAAGAGAGCTGGGAGAGGTTTTTGGCAAGCAACTTCATGGTGGAGATATAGTGGCATACAAAGGCGGTATGGGTGCTGGTAAAACCACCTTTACTGTTGGTGTGGTCAAAGGCGTTGGTTGTGAGGCTGATGTTAGTAGCCCAACTTTCTCTATAATAAACGAATATAGGGGAGGTAAATATAATATTTGCCATATTGATGCGTTTAGATTAAGTTCAGGCGAGGAGCTTGAGTCAATTGCTTATTATGATTATCTTGACAATGGGTGGATTATTCTGATAGAATGGAGTGAGCAGCTTGAAGGATATCTTAATGAGGCAAGATTTGTGTTGGAGTTTGAGAGATTAGATGATCAGACAAGGGAGATAACCTTCACAGCAAAATAGTAAGGGAGGTAAGTCTTATGATAAGCTTAGGGATAGATAGCTCATCAATAGCAGGTTCTGTTGCAATTTTTGAAGATGATAAGCTAATGTGGGAATGTTTTCTTGATTGCAAGAATGCACATTCACGAACGCTAGTCCCTTTAATTGAACAAGGGCTTAGGTTTTGCGAGAAAAAACCAGAAGATATCCAGCGAATTTATTTTAGTAATGGTCCTGGCTCTTTTACTGGCCTTAGAATAGGGGCATCTGCTGTTAAAGGCTTTGCATTTGGCAGAGATATAAAGGTTAAGGGCGTTTCGACTCTTCTTTCGCTTGCTTATAATATATTATCAGCCGAGGGGAATGTATTCACTGCGCTCGATGCTAGGGCAAATCAGGTTTATGGTGCGCTTTTTAATATAACGAATGGTGTTGTGACAAGGCTTAGCGAGGATAGTGCAATTGATATTGCCGTTTTAAAAGAACATATACCAGAGGGAAGCTATATAGTTGGTGATGGCACAGAGCTTGTAATGCGCCTTTTAGGCGAGGAACTTATGTTAAAGCCAGCGCCAAAGACAGTTAGACTGCAAAGGGCATCTTCGGTTGTAATGGCTGGAATGCTTAGTGAAGATGGATTTACGACAGCCGATTTGGCTAGTCTTGAATATATAAGGATACCACAAGCAGAGAGAGAAATGTTAAAGGCAAAAATGGAAAAAAGATGTTAAGGGCAAAGATAGGAGAAAAACAGATGAAAATTGCATTAGGAAGCGATCATGGCGGATATGAGCTAAAAGAAGCCATAAAAAAGCATTTAGAAAGCAGAGGGATAGAGTTTAAAGACTTTGGAACATTAGATGGAAGCTCTTGCGATTATCCAGACATTGCAGTGACTGTTGCTAATGCAGTTATTGAAGATAATGATATTGATAGGGGCTTATTGTTTTGCGGAACTGGTATAGGAATATCAATAGCTGCAAATAAAGTTAAGGGAATTAGAGCAGCTTGCTGTTCTGATACGTTTAGCGCTAAATATACACGCCTTCATAACGACGCTAACATCCTATGTATGGGCGGACGTGTTGTTGGAGCTGGGCTTGCAATTGAGATGGTAGACGCTTATTTAGATGCAGAATTTGAAGGCGGTCGCCACCAAAGACGTGTTGACTTAATATCAGCAATTGAAAAATAGAAATTGCTTATTGCAATATAGTAAAATTAGATTTAGATTAAAATAAAGAGGAAAATAAAGATATGAAACCAATAGTAACAAACCACCCACTAATACAACATAAACTAACAATTTTAAGACAAACTTCCACTAGCTCAAAGGATTTTAGAGAGCTAATTGGCGAAATTTCAACGCTTCTTTGCTATGAGGCAACAAGAGATCTACCGTTAGAAGAAGTTGAAATTGAAACACCTATGATGAAAACAAAGTCCAAGGTGTTAGCTGGAAGAAAGCTTGCTTTTGTTCCGATTTTAAGAGCTGGACTTGGCATGTGCGATGGAATGCTTTCTTTAGTGCCATCTGCTAGACTAGGACATATTGGTATGTATAGAGATCACGATACACATCTTCCTGTTGAGTATTTTGTGAAGCTGCCAAATGATATTGTTGAGAGAGATGTTCTTCTGCTTGATCCAATGCTAGCAACTGGCGGTTCTGCAATAGATGCAGTTAGAATGCTAAAGGATAGAGGAGTTACAAAGATCAAGTTCATTTGTATTATAGCTGCTCCTGAGGGAATTGAAGCTCTGCAAAAAGCTCATCCTGATGTTGAGGTATATGCTGCTTCCATTGACGAAAAGCTTGACGAAAATAAATACATTCTGCCTGGTCTTGGCGATGCAGGAGATAGAATATTCGGTACTAAGTAATACTATAGCACCACAGGGACGGAGAAATTCGTCCCTATTTGCGTATTTTATACTAGTGACGAAATGGAGGAGAATATGTTGTTAACTGAAAATAAGAGCGAAATTATCATGAAAATTAGCCAAATATGTAGCAGTGACCCGATGAATAGGGTATTACCTACAAAGGTAAAGTCAGCAGATCTTGAGGCTGCTTCAAAGCTAATATTAAGTTCAAACAACATCGCTATACTAACAGGCTTCCCTATAATTTCGGCTAATGTTGGTGAGAGCGATGGTCCTTTGGGAGCTGTCTCAATGGGGTATTGTTTTGAAAAGATAGGCAAAAAAGTGACACTTATAACTGATCCCATTAGCCATAAGATACTATCAGAAACTGCGACTGCCGCAGAGCTTACTTCTGAAATAATTTCTGTGCCACTAAATAGTAGCAAGCGATACTGCGAGGAATTAGTTAAGAACAGCAACTTTGATTTGTTAATAACAATTGAGAGAGCTTCTAAGGCAAAAGAAGGCAAGTTTTTTAATATGAGGGGAATAGACATATCTGACTTTGTTTCAGATACTGATAGCTTGTTGGATTGCAGTTTTCCTGTGATTTCAATTGGAGATGGTGGAAATGAATGCGGAATGGGCAATTTTGAGGACGAAATAGCGAAGTTTGTACCAAATGGAGAAAAAATTGCCTCTAATACAAAATGCGACTATCCCTTTGTTGGAGGGATATCAAATTATTTTGCTTGGGGAATTTCGGCAGCAATTAGCATATTATTAAATCAAGATGTTATGGCTGACGAGCGAACTGAACGAGAGATGTTTGCTAGACTTTGCGAGGCTGGCGGGGTTGATGGTACTAAAGGCATTGTCGCAAATTCTGTCGATGGTCAGGATATTGAAGAATATTTTTTAGTATATAAAGAGATACGCAAAATAATGGAGCAATAGTATAGATATGCTAATTTTATAATAAAATAGTTAGGAGAAGAATTTATGTTGTTTAATAATGCAAAGATGTTCTTTGATAGTATTAAGGGCAGGACTGTTAGTGTAATTGGGGCTGGTGTCAGCCATAAGGAACTGCTAATAAGATTATGCGAGGCTGGTGCAGTTGTAACACTGCATGACAAGAGCAGTAAAGAGAAGATAGGCGAGGAATACTGCAAGACTTTAGAATCTAAAGGAGTAAGCTTTTGTTTGGGGGGCGACTATTTAAAGTCGCTTAATTCTGAAATTATATTTAGAACACCAGGACTAAACTTTCATACAAGAGAGCTAAAAGAAGCATTAGAGCAAGGCAGAGTTGTTACAAGCGAAATAGAGCTAGTATTGGAGCTTGCACCATGCAAGGTTTATGGAATTAGCGGTTCAGATGGCAAGACAACAACAACGACTATTGTATCAAAGCTGCTAGAAGCTGCTGGAAAGAATGTTCATCTTGGCGGAAATATAGGCACACCCCTTGTTACAAGGCTTGAAGAGATGAAAGAAACAGATGCGGTTGTGCTAGAGCTGTCTAGCTTTCAGCTAATGAGCCTTAGAAAGTCGCCAGATGTTGCAGTGCTGACAAATATAACGCCAAACCATCTTGATATACATGCTGATATGGAAGAGTACATACAAGCAAAGGCGCAGATTATTGCTCATCAATCTGCTTTTGGTAGGGCTGTGCTTTCGTATGACAATCATGTGACACGAAGCTTTAAAAGCAGAACCAGAGGCGTTACATTTGGCTTTAGCATGAAAGAAAAACCAAAAAATGGAGCTTTTATGCGAGAAGATGGAATGCTTTGCTTTAGTGAAAATGATGTGATTACCGAAATTATGCATTATAAGGCGATTAAACTGCCAGGGCTTCACAATGTTGAGAACTATCTCGCTGCTATTTCTGCTGTTTGGGGAGAGGTTAGTGTCGAAAAAATCGTAGAAGTAGCGAGCAGTTTTGGAGGAGTTGAGCATAGAATTGAGTATGTTGGCGAGAGAGAGGGTGTGCGTTATTACAACGATGCAATAGCGACTTCTCCAACTCGTGCAATGGCAGCAATGAAGGCGTTTGATGAAAAGCTATTACTAATTATGGGCGGATATGATAAGGGCATTCCTTTTGAGCCAATGGTTGAAATGCTTATAGAAAAAGTTAGGGTTGTGGTGCTGTTTGGACATACCTCAAAGCTAATAAAAGATGCTGTTATGGCGAGCGAAAATTATAGCGCGGACAAGACAATTTTTGTTGAAACAAACAGCTTAGAAGAGGCAGTTCGTGCTTGCCAAAAAGAGGCGAGGGGTGGCGAGGTTGTTCTGCTTTCGCCAGCTTGCGCAAGCTTTGATTACTATCCAAACTTCATGAAAAAAGGCGAGCATTTTAAAGAGCTTGTTAAAGAGATAGTGTTAAATGATTAAATTGCTAGAACAAAAAATAGAGCTTAGGGGGCTTGGAGCTAGGGTATCTTCACTATACAAAACCTACAAAGACTATCCGGAAATAGCCTCTTTTTACAAAACAGAAAATGGATATTTATGCAATTTATCTGGCAGTGTAATTCTTGATGGCGAACTTGATAGCGAAGAACTGCTGGAGTTTTGCAGGGTGTTTTCGGTGAAAAATGTTAGCGGTGTTTATGGGCAGTGGTGCAAGAGATTTTTAGAAGCTAATGTAGCTATAAGCGATGTTTTATCATTAACTAACCCTAAGTTTGAAAAAAGTTTGGAGATGAACTTCTATCCAGAAAGGCGAGAGGTATTTAATATCTTATCCGAGCATTCAGAGCTGGGAGAGGCGCTTTTTTGGATATCGGATATCGCAAAACGACAATCCTCTGGCACTGCACTAATAGCAACCTATAAACAAGTGGCAACTGCTGGTGCGTATTTTATCGATGGAAAAACAGCAATAATATCGGCTGTTGCAGTTAAAAAAGGCTATGAGGGAATAGGCTATGGTAAGGCTGTTGTTAGAGGTCTAATCGCAGAACTAAGCGAGATTTGCGAGGAGTTCATTGTTGTTGCAAGCGATGAAAACACATCAAAATTTTATCAGAGCATAGGCTTTGTGAAATGTGCTGAACATGCCTATATTAGCCTGTAGTGTATTTTTAGCAAGGACAAGAAAAAATGATAGATTTTAGTGTGTTATAGTAAATTTGCGTCATCAAAAATACTATTTCACTTTCAGGTAGTGGATTTTTGAATTCAGAGAATAAAAATATAAGCGACTTAAAAAGTCGTAGTAACAGACAAAGGGGGAATATAGATGAACGGAATTTCGACAGCAGTTATACTAGCAGCTGGAATGGGAAAAAGAATGGGATCACTTAAGCCAAAAGCTGTATGCGAGGTGCTTGGTAAGCCAATGATAGAGTGGGTGGTTGACACCTGCAAGAACACAGGGATTAGTAATATTTGTGTTGTGGCATCGCATGAGGGCGCATTGCCTCTTGGTGATGATATTAATGTTTGCTATCAAAAAGAGAAGCTTGGTACAGGCCATGCTGTTATGATGGCGACAGAATTTTTAGAGAAATCTGATGCAGAGGAGATTATAGTTTTATATGGTGACACCCCTCTAATAACAGAAAAATGCTTAAAAAACGCATACTTAGAGCATAATTCGACTAATAATAAACTGACTGTAATATCCGCTGTATTAGATGACCCAGCAAAGTATGGCAGAATACTAAGAGAAGGTGATACTTTTAGCAAGATAGTCGAATATGCCGATGCGAGCAATGAGATAAGGGCAATAAGAGAAGTTAACAGCGGAATTTATATTTTTAATAGAAAACTTATGCTTGAGCTGCTTCCTTATATTAAATCTGACAACGCTCAAAAAGAGTATTACTTAACAGATTTAGTTGAGATTTTCGCTAAAAATGGACATAAAGTAGGCTGCTATAAATCGCCTGATAGCCTTGTGTTAAAAGGAGCAAATGACAGAAAAGGCTTGGCTGAACTTAATGAAATAGCTAGGGATATGGTGCTAGATTTGCATTATGAGAATGGTGTTGACATACCTCTTGGCAGCAGTGTTATGATTTCGCCTAATGCAAAAATAGGAAGAGATAGCTTGATTTTACAATCTGTGGTGATTGAAGGCGATACAATTATTGGAGAAAATGTAAGAATAGAACAAGGTGTTACTCTTAAAAATGCTGTTATTGGGGACAATTCTGTAATAGGCGCTGGCAGTTATATTGAGGGAAGCAAGATAGGAACTGGCACAAAAATACTCTCTTGTTCTCGTGTAGTGGACAGTGAGATAGGAAATGACACAGAGGTTATCTCCTCAATGATAACAAAGTCAACAGTTGGAAATACTGTTCGATTAGGGCCTTATTCGCAGCTTAGACCTAACAGCTCTCTTGCTGATAATGTTAAGATTGGCAATTTTGTTGAGGTTAAAAATTCTAGCATTGGCAATAAGACTTCAGTGGCACATTTGACATATATTGGCGATATTGATGTTGGCGAGAGATGCAATTTTGGTTGCGGTGTTGTAACAGTGAACTATGATGGAAAGAGCAAGTATCGCTCTAAGGTTGGCAATGATGTGTTTATTGGTTGCAACAGCAATATCATGTCGCCTGTTGAGATTGGCGATGAAAGCTACATTGCAGCAGCGACAACAATAACTGAAAGCATACCACCAAAGGCATTTTCAATAGGAAGAGTGAGGCAGACTATAAAAGAGAATTATAGCAAAATGCCTAATAAGAAAAAGGAAGACTAAATGGATATATTTGATTTATTTGATAAGATTAAAAAGCCGACAGCGACCGGACCAATTGAATATTTAATCGTTGGTCTTGGGAATCCAGGCAAAGATTATGAAAACACAAGGCATAATGTTGGCTTCATGGCAGTTGATAGTATTGGAGAGAAATGTGGCGAAAGGTTAACTCGCCTAAAGTTTAAATCGCTGACTGCGGAGGTGATTATTGAAGGCAAGAAGGCGCTTTTAATGAAGCCAACAACATACATGAATTTATCAGGCCAAGCTGTCATGGAGGCGATGAATTTTTACAAAATACCAATTGAAAAAGTGTTTGTAATTTATGATGATGTGACATTAGATGTCGGCAAAATTAGAGTTCGTGCAAAAGGCTCTGATGGAGGGCATAATGGCATAAAAAACATCATCTATTTAAGCGAGAAAGATACCTTTCCTCGTGTTAAGATTGGTGTTGGAAAAAAGCCTCATCCAGACTATAACTTAGCCGATTGGGTGCTTGGCAAGTTTGATGATAACGATAGCAAGGTTATAGCTGAAGTATGCAAAAAAAGCTATGACTTAGCCTCAACTTTTATTAAGATGGGTGTAACTGAAACGATGAATCGCTTTAATGGCGAAATTAGAGGATAACTATGAAATTATTGGATATGATTTTAGGCATGAAAGAATTCTCTGAGCTTTCAACAAGCATAAATATCA
>CAYJEV010000026.1:0-18812 GCA_964369265.1 uncultured Oscillospiraceae bacterium | reverse complement strand
ACATAACGAATCTCCCCTTTCCAATGCATTTCCAACCCACATTAGACCATTTCAGTCCATTTCAACCCACTTTAGGTTTACTACCATTATAACCAATAACCTTATGCATTGCAATACTTAATGTTCATAAAATCATAGTTTTTTATGACTTTTTTTGCTTGTTTTTAAGAAATTTTATACTTACTAAATTATTTTAACCAAAATAAAAAAGACACAGCCTGCTTTTTAAGCAAATTGTGTCTTAATTATTAAATAAGTTTACATTGTTATGTCATCATAAAAAGCTGTTTTAACATCTACAAAAACACCATGGTCATAGCATAAAAGAACAGGTTGTTTCTTTAAAGAGCCATTCTTAACTGTATCTCTAATCTCTAGCATATCCTTTTCAGATTCACAAAGCACAATTAAAGTCGGCTTAGACTTAAATGGAATACAAACCTCTTCATATCTTCTAAGAACGCTATCATATCTTTGGAATTTCTCTCTAATATCTAATGTAACCTCGGACATGCCTCTAACACACTCAACCAAATAGCTTTCATCCCCTACCATAAACACAGCTTGAGGGCGAACTATCAAGTTTTTATCATGCTCACACCATAGAGTTTGCCTTGTCATATACTCAATGTTAGTCGCAAGGCTAAGCTTCATTAAAAGCTGATTGGTTGCGAGTATTCTCTTTATATCCTCGGTTGTCGCTGTTTTAGCAAAACCAATTTGATGAAGCTTAACATCTCTATTTTTTAGTATATAACTGCCATTTGTAAACAAGGAATACACTTTGAAAGAAGCAGTTGAGTCTTCTGTCATAAACTTTGAGCTTGCTATTACATTCTTCTCTTGCAAAAGTTTTAGCCTTTGTTGAACTTTCTTTTGAGAAACATCAAAACCTCTAAGGCTTAAATGTTCTGTTATCTGCATTGAAGTTGCAAATATCATTTTGTTTATGCCTTTTAAAATCTCAATTTCGAGATCACCAATAACAGATTTTTGAAGCAAAAATTCTATCTCATTAACTCCACATCTCTTTGCAAAAGGCAGCATTGAGTGTGTATCACCTTTTCGTATAGCGAAAGGCGAGATGAATCCTTCCTCAGCAGCCTTATATTTCAAGTTTTTTGCTTCAACACCAAACGGTGTATTTACCTTGGACTTGAATAAATTTAAAAATCCAAACATATATACCACTCCCCCAGAGAACACTTCACATTATTACAAACCCTATTGTCATAATATACTTTTCTTTAGCTTAATTATAGCACATTTTTAACTATTTTACAACATATTATTGTCTTTTGCACTACATATTTTATAAATTTATACAGATATAAGAATATGGAAGCAAATTTTAATATGTTTTGCATAAAAATAATGGGATATTATTGAATTTTTAACGTTATTTTTAAGTGTATAAATGCATTTTTTGTTACATTAGTTACAGTTTAAAAGATTTCAGCAAATAATTATCCATTATTTCCTATCAATTTTTTAATATTTTTTTATAACAAAAAATAACATTATTGTAAAATCGAAACAATTCGGTTTCGAATTTTTCCAAGATAAAATCATCTATTCACCTTCAAATTCATATGATTTAAAGCTAAAAAATCGGTTTGCACTCAAAAGAAATATATTTTAAATTTTCAGCTTTTTTTAGAATATTACTAACGTCTTTCCTTTCATCAAATATCCCAAAAACTGCCGAACCAGAGCCTGTCATGCAAGAGGCAATCGCTCCGCTTGACACTAAAAACCTCTTAATTCCCTCTATTTCTTTTAGCCCTGTCGAAAGTTCTAAGGCATTCCCAAGCTCCTTACACACAAGCTTCAAATCTCCTATTTCTAAAGCAGATATAAGCTTGCTTGAGTCTGGGTTTTTAGGCTTTATTTTCATGCTATCATAGTTTTTAAAAATGCTTGGTGTGCTTGCTCCCACTAAAGGCTTGACGACAACAATTTTGCAGTTTGGCATGTTATTAACTTGCGTCAGCTCTTCTCCAATCCCTTCTGCAAGCTTTGTTCCTCCAACAAGACAAAACGGGACATCTGCACCAACCTTCTCTGCAATTTTTAAAAGCTCCTCAAAGCTCATTTCATTCTCATCATATAGATATCTAAGCACAGCCGCTGCATCAGCACTAGCAGCACCAAGCCCTGCTTGATGCGGAAGGTGCTTTTCAATATGGATTTTCAGCCCGCTTTTAGAGTTCACTTTATCTAAATATAGTCTTGCCGCTTTATAGACTGTATTGCTTTCATCTGTCGGAACAGTTTTATCATCGCAAGTTATTGATATTATGCTGTCGTCAGTTGTTTCAATTTCTAAAATGTCATGTGCTGAAATGCTCTGCATAACCGACCTTAGCTGATGATATCCGTTTGGAAGCGTATCGAGCACTTCCAAGGTTAAATTTATCTTACCATACGCTTTTAATCTCAATCTATGACCTCTCTTTTCTTGATTTAATATCTATCACCTTAAATGGACACATCTCATGGCAACAAAAACATGCTATACAGCTTTTATAATCTATTACTGCTTTTTTATTTACAATGCTTATTGTATGCGCTGGACAACTTTCAGCACACTTCCCACAACCAACACATTCACTCTCTCTTATCACAGGCAAGGTTCTATATCGCCTTTTTAAAAACTTAGCTATAGGCTTTAAGAAGCTTGGTATATGGTCTGTAAAATCAACTGACTTGCTCTTTGGAAGCTTAACATCGTTAAGCTTAGTATATCCATCTCCTGTAACTTCAAATTCTGGTGTTAGGTTTAAGCTTCTTGCTATGTTAATGGTTTCCACACCTTCTAGCCCTAGCAAATCAGCACACACTTCATCGCAGGCATAGGAGGATTCAGAACTAATAAGATAGCCAAACTTCCTAACCTCGCCTCCAGATGGTCCATCTCCCTCCATACCATAAATAGCATCTACTATTGAAAGCTGTGGTTTTATTGTGTTAGTGAGCTCAACTAGCATACGAGAAAACGCTTGCTTTTCAGGGAATTTATAATGCATCCCTGGCTTTTGAAGCCCTGGTATACAGCCAAATAAATTCTTTACTGAAGCACTAAGAGTTGTCATAGCGTGGGTTTTTAGCTTTGGTAAGTTAATTATAACATCCGCCTCAGCAATTCCGTTAATTATATTAAAGCTAGAAACTGATACCCCATCGCATTTCACTTCTCTGTAACCTGTGTCTAAGTTAAGCAAGCCTTCTACAAGAGCTTCTTCAAAACCGCATGTCTTATATATATGCTTTAAGGAAGCGACAGTAAATGGCCCTCCTGGCGAGTCAATAACGACTATATTCTCCACACCACGCTTTTTAAGCGATTTCACAACAGCAGCAACAAGGCTTGGATGTGTTGTTGTCGCTGTTTCAGGGGAACGGCTCATTAACATATTTGGCTTAACTGCAACTCTTATATCGCTATTTAAACTATTAGCCAACTTAGAATTTTCAAAAATATCCTCAACTAAGGCTTCTATTTTATTTATATCATAGCTATCTGATTTTAAAACTCTAACTTTAATGCTCATAAAGCTAACCTCCTCTAATTTATCTATCAATACGATATTTATATTCCTCTCCTCTGCCTTTTCTAGGGCTAGTGGCTAGGTTATATAAGTCTGTGGCTCTGCTTTCAATTTTAGCAAATTCATATGCTGTCTTGCTTGTTTTTTCGAGCTGTGAAAGGGAATGAGAAAACGGAAGCTTTGCTGTTAATTTCATTTTCGAAAGAATTTCGCCTCCCTTTTCGCCAATACCAAGTATTCTGATATATGGTGGCGAAGCTTCGGTATGCTCTTTTGTTATACCAAGTACAGCCGAAAGCAATACTCTTCTCATTCTAGCCATAGTATAACGCTTTGTCTTCATCTTTTCAATAAGCTCCCTATAACTAAGGCTTTCATCGATAGCCGAAACCACCCTATGCTCCAATCCTTCTGATATGTCTGGCAAAAGTGATATATCCTCTAAAGATTTTGTTCTTAACATAAATAGCGACATCTCCTCAAACATGCCATAATCAAAAGCCTGCCTTTGTTTATAAATATCAAAAGCCTTTTCTGGTACTAAAGAACTAATCGCTTCTAGATTATCATTCCTCCAAAGCTCTCTAATATAGCTTGCCGAAGCAAAGCCATCAACAGCCTTATCGTCATCATGCGATACAGAAACCCGCTTGACTGTGCAGGGTTTTATCTTGCTTTTTATCTCCTCTATCGCCCTGCAATACTCGACTGCTAATGTGTTGTTTGGTGTTTTAAGTATCTCAGATAGCTCTGGGTGGTTATCGTCAAAATAAAGCTGCCTTGCTTTTGCAAAGGTGTTTCCTTTGATTAGATAGCTTTCTAAATTCATATTATTTAGTAGCGAAGCAGTTTTAATTATCGGTTCGATACTGCCAAGCTCGCTTCCCATTGAAAGCATATCAACACAGCCTATTGCCTCTGCTATGCTAACTGCACCTAAGGCAAATTTTTGTGCTGTTGCCGATGCATACACACTTGGAAGCTCAATAACCAAATCTGCTCCAGAAAGGATGGCTGCCTTTGCCCTTTCCTTTTTTGGCAACACTGCACCTTCTGCCCTTTGAACAAAATTACCACTCATCACCACAATAACACCATCAGACGCAACCTCTTTTGTTTTTAAAAGCTGGTACTCATGCCCCTTATGAAAGGGATTATATTCTGCAATTATTAATGCTAAAGCCAAATTATCACCTCTTTTATCATAAATATACACTTTTTTTGCAAACTTTGCAAAAGGATATCAATAAACCCCTTGAAATTTCTACTCTAATATAATAATATATAAAGTAATGACCATGTGTCAAGATTTAAAAATTCAAGGAGGTAGATAACTGTGAATATTCTAGTTATCAACGCTGGTTCTTCTTCTATGAAATACCAGCTAATCAACATGGCGGATGAATCCGTAATTGCAAAGGGCAACTGCGAGAGAATCGGTCTAGACGGCGTTATCGGACATAAAACTGCTGATGGCAGAAAAAGCGAATACAATGTAGATTTCCCAACTCACTCTGAGGCTTTCAAGGAGATCATCAAGGTTCTAACTTCTGGTGATGCTAAGGTTATCGACAGCGTTAAGGAAATTTCTGCTGTTGGTCATCGTGCTGTTCATGGTGGCGACAAGTTCTCTAAGTCTGCTCTAATCACAGACGAAGTTATGAATGCTATCGATGAGCTAGGCGATCTTGCTCCTCTACATAACCCTCCAGGTCTTTCTGCTATGAAGGCTTGTAAGGATGTATTTGGACCAGAAGTTCCAATGGTTGCTGTATTCGATACTGCTTTCCATCAAACTATGCCAGCTAAGGCTTTCATCTACCCAATCCCATACTCCTACTACGAGAACTACAAAATCAGAAGATACGGCTTCCACGGTACTTCTCATCGTTTCGTTTCTGCTAGAATGGCAGAGATCCTAAACAAGAAGCCAGAAGAGCTAAAAATCGTTACTTGTCACTTAGGTAATGGTTCTTCTATCGCTGCTGTTGATTGTGGCAAGTGTATTGACACTACAATGGGTCTAACTCCACTTGAAGGTATGATCATGGGTACTCGTTCTGGTACAATTGATCCATCCATCATCAACTACATCTGCGCTAAGGAAGGCAAGAGCGTTGAGGAAGTTACTAACATCCTTAACAAGAAATCTGGTCTACTAGGCGTTTCTGGTACTTCCAATGACCAAAGAGATCTTCATTCTTCTATCGAGAAGGGTGATGAGAGAGCTAAGCTTGCTGTTGATATCCAAGTATACCAAATCAAGAAGTTCATCGGTAGCTACGCTGCTGCTATGGGCGGACTTGACGCTGTTGTATTCACTGGCGGTATCGGCGAGAACGACGAAGTTGTTCGTGGCAACGTTCTAGCTGATATGGAATTCTTAGGCATTAAGCTAGATGCTGCTAAGAATGACAAGGGCTCAAGAAACGAAAACCTAATCACTACTGATGATTCTAAGGTTCAAGCTTGGGTTGTTCCAACAAACGAAGAGCTAATGATCGCTCGCGATACACTAGCAATCGTTAAGGCTTAATTATAAGCTATAACTAAATAATATTAGGGCTGTTGCAGGGAAACCATGCAACAGCCCTTTTGTTGAATTTTTAATTTGTTAACAAATAGTATCACTTTATATGTTAATATAATAATACAATACAATACTTATTTTGCGTTTAATTTAAGGGGGATAAGTTTGAAAATAAATTTCAAACTTTACTATTAAAAAGCCGTTTTCCTCGTCTGCAAAAAGCAGACAACCGAAAAACATGGCGCATTTATGACCGTTTTCATGGTTGTTTTGTGCCTTCAGTAGAAAGGAATGGTCATAAAAATGAAAACAAAATTATTATTACTTATGGTAGCAACTTTACTGTTTTCTGCTTGTGCAGATGATTTATCTGTTAGTAGCACACCAGTTTCAGCTTCAACAATTCCAGCACAACAATCTTCAAGTCCAGATATGCTTAGTCCAGAAGATTATCTAAATGAGCTTTTTTCAGATGAAAAAATACCAACAACTGCCGAATTACAAACCTTCCATATTAAATATCCAGAGGAAAGTGCTGAGTTATACTTACCTCAACTACAAGAAATAATAAACAATGTATCAAGTGAAGAAATCTATACAATGATTGAAAATGATATTAATACATTTATGCAAGCACAAGAAATTATGGAAATTGAAAGTTATGATATAGATTTCAATCTTGATGATTTGCTTCTAGTTGATGGGAAAGATGAACAATCTTATCAAGATATTATAGTAAACCTTGATATTCATTATAATACGGAGAATTTTTCTGGTGAAACTTATGTTGTATTAGATGAATTTGCTAAGGTAAATGAGTTAATATTTGCTAATGTTTTCTCTTTTTATAAGGTTAGAGAAATAAATATAAGTCTATTTAATCAAAATAACAATGAGGTTGCAGTTGATAGTCATGAAATTGTCGCTATATTTACTAATACTCCACTTAAGGACAATTCTTCACCAGCTATGCTAAAAGCGCAAACGGTCGTTTATAATTTCGTTAATGAATTTGCGAAGAGCTACAAAACTTATTCGCCTGAAGCACTGCCAGTATATTTAATGCGTTTTGGAGAAAAGGATGATATTCTTTTTATTGAAGTTAATGTTTTTGAACCGAAACAAGATATTTCATTAGAGGAATTTTTATTAGAGCTTGATGAAAAATCCCTCGAAATAGAAAGTCTTGTAAAGAATAACGCTGACATTCTTCAGTATATTGAAGAGAATGAAATTAGTTCTGCCAAGCTACAATTTAAAACACTTTGGCATCCAGAATTCAAAGAATATATCACATATACTTTCGAGTTATAATAAGCTATAACTTTTAAAATTTAATTATATAAAAATGGGGTGTGACCAAATGAAAGTCACACCCCTTATCCATATCCAAAAACCTATAATTGCTCTACTCCAAATCTTGTATTGTCATTTTATCAAGCCCGGAGTTTCTCTTGACCTTTTCTCTACAAGCAAAATGCACACCTAGCAAAATAGCTGTTGGAATGTTAGTAACAAAAAGCAAACTAGCAAGCTCAGCTATATTGGTAATCAAACTCCTATCATTATCCATTTCCTCAACAGTTTCAGACACGACTGCACCATTTTCATCATATAAGGTTGTGGTTAATGTGTTGCTACCAAAAAGGTACGCATTTGAAATTATTAACATTACTGAAAATAAAGCAAACACAGAAGGCAAAATAAGACCTATCCACTTCGCCTTTCTAGTCGATAAAAGCACCTGCAGTAAAATTATTAAAACAAAAATAGTTAAAACAAAAAACATTTTATACATCACCTATCCCCCTCTTAATGCTATCTCTCGCTTTTTTGTATTCGCCTATTAACAGCTTTGCAGTGTCAAAATCGAGCTTATCATCAATTGCAAGCTTCTTTATAAGCGAAATATAAGGCTCGTTGCTGTTCTCTTCAGCAATCTTAATCTTCTGAATTAGCTTATCAAGCCTTAATCTAACTGTCGGGTATGTAACATTATATTGCCCCGCTATTTCTTTAAGCGAGCCTGAAGCAAGAAGAAATTTCTTAATAAAACTAACATCTTCTTCATCAAGACCAGCAAGCCAATCTGGTATAACTTCTATCGCCATACACTCACCACCTTTAACAATATTAAGTATATCATTCAATTTTGTTAAAGTCAATATTAAAATAAATTTAAATTTTATAAGTTTTAGAAAGAATCTAATATAAATTGTCCATTTGTTCGGTTGTCGCAAAGCGAAGAGAGCAAGGACTCCCAAATCGCTCCTGCAAGGAATAGTGAAAAGTTACTATACACTTCGTGATGGATTGAAAATTGTAAGTTATATCACGCTTTCAAGCCGACTGCAAGTCGTTTAAAATGTCGCAAAGCGACACCATCACTCTTCACTATTCACTTTTACCTATTCACTTAAATAATCGCAGTGAAGCGGAGATTATTTATATATATAAAGAGATTATAATGAAGCAAAATCCATTATAATCTCTTTTAAATTGCTATTATTTTCTTACAAAAGAAATCGTTCCCTTTTCTAAAGCTTTAAACTCGTGGTTTTCGTTTAAGCTGTCATACACAGTAACAAGTCTTTCGTCTGTTATTAGTATGCGGCAACCATCTTTGCAGTTAGGAAGCTCGCTTAACTGGCTGTCTATTCTATACACTCTTTCAGTCGCTGTATCAAAGTTTTCGCCGTTATATGGCTTTAAGCTGTCAACTGCTCTGTAAATGTAGGAGGCTACCTTGCAGTAATCAGAAGAATTTTCAGTGTAGAACTTTGGATAGATTAAATCACGGCTTGGATTAGATGGTGTTGATAAAAAGCTCCTCCCCTCATCATCAGAGGTTGCAACAACAGGCGCTTCAAAAAATCCATAAACACCAGTATCGCTTCTGCCAGAGAAAGACACCATATACACACCCTTAGTATCGCTCTTTTGCAGGGCAAAGCCAGTCACAATGTCGCTAATTACTATGTCATTAACAGTAAAGTCTGTTGCAATATATAGCTTTCCTAAGCGATTATCCCAAGAGGCGTTCCAGTCGCCCATAGCTCTCGCTTTTTGTGCCATAGGGTTAAGTCTTCCATTAGCCTCTGTCAATAAGTAGCTTTCTTCTCCATTAGTTTCTAGCAAGAAGGCTTGATTTTTGTCATCATAAAAACAGCCATTTCTCCACTTTAGCTCTTTTGTTATCGTTCTTTCTTTGTCACGATAACATTTTCTAACGATGTCGGCTGTGCTTCCCTCAATACACAAAGAAATTTCAGCCGATGGCACAAAGTAACTGCCGCCATATGCCTTAATGTCAGCCTCGCTAGGAAGCATGCTATCATTCACTATGTTTATTCCTTGCTCAGCCATAACAGCAGCAAATAAGCGAAGCAGGACTGCCGTATGCTCAAGCTTGCAATCGTGTGATTGTGAAATTGCTAAAACAGCATTGTATTTTGGAACAACTAAGAACTGAGTTGAAAATCTAAAGCTATTTCCGCCCTTTTGAAGAACATTTTCGCCTAAATCATAACCTCTAAAGCGATAATCTACATTATCCCACCCTAGCCCATATAGCTTAGAACGCTCGTCATAATGGAGGAAGGTTGCGCCTTGCATCTTTGCCATTTCTGCTTTGCTATTCTCGTTTATAATGCCATTTTCTTTTAAGAAAAGCTCTCCAAATGGAAGTAGGTCAAGCATTGTTGTCGTAACACCAGCTCCACCTTTAATAAGAAGCTTCTCCATTGTCTTTTTCTTAGGCTTAACTAAAGGGTAATCACTATTCATTGTGTCTGCAAATCTTGTGGATTTTGCGCCTATAGGCTCTGTTATATTAGCCTTTACATATTCGCTATACTCCATACCACTCATCTTAGCCACAACCATCTCTGCAATTGTAAAGCCATCATTACAATACACAGAATACACGCCTGGCTCTTGTTTTAAGAGATTGTTTTTTAAATACTCCCTAACATAGCTGTAATAGTCCTCTCCCTCTTCTGAAATCACAGAGAAGCCTTTCCATTGAGTGCCTGGCAAACCACTAGTGTGATTTAAGCAGTGACGAAGTGTCACCTTAGCAAAACGCTCGTCAGCATATTCAAGATCAGTTAAATATTTTACAACAGGAGTGTCAAGGCTAACTATTCCTTTTTCCACAAGCTGCATAACTGCCACAGCCTGATACACCTTTGATACAGATGCAACATTAAATGTTGAGTTTTCAATATCACCTTCGCCACAAGCACCACTATAAACAGTGCCGTTTACCGACATGGCAAACGACACCGCTGTGTACTCGGCAGGAAGATAACGCTCTAATATTTTCGTTAGATTATTCATTTTCCATACCTCTATTAAATTATTTATATACTATAATTGTCGTTATAGTGATAGCAAGCAACAGAATGCTCTGGCTCAACCTCCACCATCTTTGGCATCTCTTTTGCACATTCCTCTGTTGCAAATGGGCATCTAGCTCTAAACTTACAACCAGGAGGAGGGTTAATTGGGCTTGGAACTTCGCCCTCAAGCTTAATTCTCTTTCTTGTTGCCTCGTTGTCAGGGTCAGCAGATGGAATTGCAGATAATAGTGCTTTTGTATATGGATGCTGAGGATTGTTAAAGATTTGATCGCTTGTACCAATCTCAACTAGGCTGCCTAAATACATTATTCCAACTCTATCTGAAATATGCTTTACCATTGAAAGGTCATGAGAGATGAATAAATATGTTAGCTTGTCTTCATTTTGTAGGTTGATAAGAAGGTTTACAATCTGAGCTTGAATGGATACATCAAGCGCAGATATAGGCTCATCGCACACAATAAATTCAGGCTCAACTGCAAGAGCTCTCGCTATACCTATTCTTTGTCTTTGCCCGCCAGAAAGCTCATGAGCAAATCTGTTTGCGTAGTCATCTCTTAGTCCAACACGCTCTAAAAGAGCCCTAACCTTTTGATTCTTCTCTTCTTTTGAAAGGTTTGGGAAGTGAACATCCATTCCCTCGCAAATAATTTCTGAGATTGTCATTCTTGGGTCAAGAGAAGCATATGGGTCTTGGAAGATAATTTGAGCAGATTTTTTAAATGCCTTGCTCTTATCAGAAGGGATTTTATTTGAAATATCCTCCCCCTTATATGTTATACTTCCAGCTGTTGCATCATAGATTTTTATAATTGTTCTTCCGCAAGTTGTTTTTCCGCAACCACTTTCGCCAACTAGCCCTAAGGTTTCGCCTTTTCTAATCTCAAGAGTTACACCATCAACAGCTTTTAGAACATTTCCCTTACCTGCGCTAAAATATTTACAGAGGTCTTTAACTTCAACTAAATTACTCATTATTTTGCCTCCCTCTCATAAAATGGTTTTACTTCAGGCGCTGAAGGATGTTGTAACCAACAAGATACCTTATGCGTACCAGTCTTTTCAGTTACATCAGGCATTCTCTCTTTACAAATTGGCATACAATAATCACATCTTGCAGCAAACGGACAATGCTCTAATGGTAAAATCAAATCTGGTGGTGTGCCATGAATTGTGTAAAGCTCTGCTTTATTCTCTTTTGCAAGCTTTGGGACAGAGCTTAATAGCGCCCAAGTGTATGGATGTTGAGGGTTATAGAAAATTTCTCTTGAAGTTCCTGTTTCCATAACCTGTCCAGCATACATAACCTGAATTCTATCAGCAAAGTTAGCAACAACACCTAAGTCGTGAGTAACTAGAATGATAGCTGTGTTTAACTTATCTTTTAGATCACGAAGAAGGTCAATAATTTGAGCTTGGATTGTAACATCAAGAGCTGTTGTTGGCTCATCTGCTATAAGCACATCTGGAGAACATGAAAGCGCAATTGCTATCATTATTCTTTGGCGCATTCCTCCGCTCATCTCATGTGGGTACACATCCATTCTCTTTTCAGGGTCTGGAATGTTTACAAGCTTTAGTATTTCAACTGCCTCTTTTCTAGCAGCAGCCTTGTCTAGCTTCTTATGCAGAATCAAAGACTCCATTATCTGGTTACCAACTGTCATTGTTGGGTTTAGGGAAGTCATTGGATCTTGGAATATCATAGATACATCTGCACCACGATATTTTTGCAGCTCTTTTTGCGACATCTTAGTCACATCTTTGCCGTTATATAAAATCTCTGAGCCTTTGTCTATTGTAACAAATGGCGGATCTAAAAGCCTTAAAATAGACTTTGCAGTTACTGTCTTTCCGCAACCGCTCTCACCAACAAATGCAAGCGTTTCTCCTCTGTTAAGCTCAAAGCTAACGCCTCTAACTGCTCTTACTTCACCTGCATATGTATTAAAGCTTACTTTAAGATCTTTTACTTCTAATATTTTTTCCATCTCTAAAACACTCCTTACTTACGCAGTTTTGGGTCAAGCGCATCTCTTAGTCCATCGCCAAGCAATGTGAATGAAAGCATAGTTAATGCTATCATCAGGGATGGGAAGAATAGCTGATATGGATAGAATAGGAACTGAGCTTGTCCAGCAGAAGCAAGAGCTCCCCAGCTTGTGTCAGGTGGCTGAATTCCTAGACCTATAAAGCTTAGGAATGCCTCTGAGAAGATGTATCCTGGTATTCTAAATGTTATAGATACAATTACAATGCTTAGTGTGTTAGGGATTAAGTGCTTTAGGATAATTCTCATAGGTTTAACGCCTAAAGCCTGAGCAGCAAGCACAAATTCTTGGCTCTTAAGCTGAAGCATTTGCCCTCTAACAAGTCTTGCTGTTGAACACCAACCTGTCACTGTCAAGGCGAGTATCAGCGTTCCTATGCTTTTACTATCGAGAACAACCGACAAGACTATTACCACTATCAAATACGGTACCGAGCTTATAATTTCGACAATTCTCATCAGTACATCATCAACAATACCACCAAAGAAAGCAGCAATACCGCCATAAATACATCCAACAACTGCTGCAACACCAGCACCAATTAGACCAATGGCTAGAGATACTCTACCACCAATCCACACACGAGCGAATAAGTCACGTCCTAGCTTGTCTGTACCAAACCAGTGTGTTGCGCTTGGCTCTGCATTTTTTGCACCAACCGCTGTGTCAATCTCTTCAAACTCATAACCACTAATCGCTGGCCCAAAGATAACCATAAATAATATACAAACTAGTATGATTAAGGCAAGCAAAGCAGTTTTGCTCTCTTTAAATCTTCTCCAAGTGTCTGCAAGATAGCTAATATGTGGGCGACCAATCTTATTAGCTTCAGAGGCCTCAGATCCTATAATGACAAATTTATCTTTTGAAATTTCGTTATTCATATCTTTACCTCCTTATCTTAGCTTAATTCGTGGGTCAACTAATGAATAGATAATGTCTACTATCAGCTGCGATACCACAAACAAAGCTCCATAGAATATTGTTAGTCCCATTGTCATAGTGTAGTCGTTTGCGTTGATGGAGTTGATATAGTAAAAACCAATTCCAGGAATACTAAACATTCTCTCAACCACAAATGAACCTGTGAAGATACTTACTATCTGCACACCTAATAATGTAATAGCTGGCAGAATAGAGTTTCTTAGGACATGCTTTCTAATTATGTTAAATTGGCTAAGACCCTTAGCCTTTGCTGTCATAACATAGTCTTGTCCTAGAACCTCTAGCATACTAGACTTGATATAACGAGCATATGTTGCAATTGTACCAAAGGACATTATGATAACTGGTATTACAAAATGTTTTGGCTCTCCCCAACCAGAGGTTGGAAGCCATCTAAGCTCAACCGCAAATAAATACTGAAGAAGCGCACCCATTACAAAGACTGGGATTGTAACTCCTAAGATAGCGATAACCATTACTATATAGTCTGGCCATCTGTTTTTATAAAGCGCCGCTATAATTCCAAGCGACGTACCAATTAAGATACCCCCAAATAGCGCAATACCGCCAACTTGAGCTGATATTCCTGCAGTTTCTTGAATTGTTTGGCTAACGCTTCTGCCATGATAAACAAGGCTGTCGCCTAAATCAAGCTTTATTAGTGATTGCATGTACATTAAGTACTGAGTTGTTAATGGTTGGTCAAAACCATATTTTGCGTAGTAGTTTGCTTTTGTTTGTTCTGGCAAAGTTTGTGCCATTGATGATAATGGATCTCCTGGAATGCTTCTCATAAGAAAGAATGTTACAGTCGCTATACAAAAGATAGTGAATAACATATAAGATAAACGTCTTATTATGAATTTTAGCATATTATCCCCCTTTTTATCTTTTCACTTAAAAAGAGAGGTATGAGCTACCTCTCTTTTTAGCTTATTACCTTAGGTAATTATTATACTAGATTATTCTACAATGTACATGTACTTGTATCCACCAGTGGATAGAGGCATTTCATCATAGCCCATAACGTTGTCATAGTAGAATAGGTTTAATGTGGAAGTTGCAAGTGGGTTAGCAACGCCATGTTCTTTTAGTAGGATGTCTTCAGCTTGATCGTAAAGAGCAGCTCTCTTTTCATCATCCATCTCAATAGAAGCTTGTTCGATTAAAGCATCGTACTCTTCGTTAGCCCAACCAGTATGGATTGAGTTAGATTCAGAAGTATGAAGCATTAGAACGTCGATTGGGTCATTAACACCAGCGCCCCAACTCATGAAGCCCATTTGGTAATCGCCACGCTCAACCTTGTCAATGAAGATGCCCCAGTCGGAGAATTCAATTTCAAGATTAACGCCTAAAGATGTCTTGAAGGATTGTTGTAGGTACTCGCCAAGAGTTCTGAACCAGTCGTCTGTACCAGCTAGGTTAAATGTGAAATCAAGAGCAGCTGGATCATCGCCTAGACCTAGCTCAGCCATACCTTCTAGTAGAAGAGCCTTTGGATCTGGAGTTTCAGCTATCATCTCTTCAATTGGATTTCCTGCATATTCACGGTAGTTGATATCACCAACATATAGAGTTGGAACAACCCAGCCGTAAGTTGGGATACGAGTACCGCCAAAGCACATTTCGTTTAGCTCAACTCTGTCAATAGCAGTGATGAAAGCCTTACGAATTTTTTCGTTTTGGAAGATCTCGTTATCTGTGTTAAAGAATGAGTAAGTTAGAGTTGCAGAAGGATAGTTAACATGAGTTACATCATCCATTGCCTTGTATTGCTCAATCCACTCAGCAGTACCTGTGCTGATGTAGTCTAGCTCGCCGTTGTAGAAAGCGTTTTGAGCTGTGGAAGCATCAGTGATGATTTTAACAGTTACCTTGTCAAGAGTTACATTCTCAGCATCCCAGTATTGTGGGTTCTTTTCAAGAATGATTTCACTGTTATGAGTCCAGCTAGAAATTAGGTATGGTCCGTTGAATACTAAAGTATCAACTTCTGAACCGTACTTATCGCCATTAGCCTCAACGATGTCTTGACGTTGTGGACGCATGTACATAGCATGTGTTAGATCCATGAAGTATGGAACCGGATTTGTTAGAGTGATTTCAAGAGTATCTTCGTCAATCGCCTTAACACCTAGATCCTCAAGAGCCATTTCGCCCTTATTAACTGCATCATAGTTTAGTAGGAAGTCTAGTCTGTAGCCGTTTGGAGAAGCTGTGTTTGGATCTACATATCTTCTCATGGAGTAAACATAATCGTCAGCTGTTACCTTAACGCCGTCGCTCCAATAGTTTTCGTTTAGCTCAAATGTCCAAACTGTGCCTTCTTCGTTTGAAGACCAAGATTTTGCGCCAGCTGGAACATACTCATATGCTGTGTTATCTTCGTTAGCTACCATTCTAGTCAAACCTTCAAGAACGTTTGTTAGAATTACTGAGCTGTATGTGTCAGAACGTTTGTTTAAGTCAAGAGTCATTGGCTCAGAGGATAGGTAAGTTACATATTCTTGAGTTTCTGCAAGAACTGGCTCGTCAGTCGCTACATCACCACTTGCGCCTCCTTGTCCCTCTGGTTGTGATGTTGGTGTTTCGTCGGAATTGCCACATCCTGCAAACATTGTGCTTAACATTGTTGCAGCTAAAATTAGCGCTATTGCCTTTTTCATATTTTGTTTCCTTTCAACTCTTTTTCTGCCTTTAGCAGTTTAACTAGCACTAGTAGTAAGTGCCTTTGAAGTTAGGATAACACTTTGTAAAATCCTTGTCAATAACTGCAAGTTTTTTCAGCGTTTCCTATAAGTTTTAGAAGCTTTAATTTGGCTATTACCACTAAATTCCAAACATTGTTTATTAAAAAGATATCATTTATTTAAACGTTTTCTATCAAAATGAACAAGTTCCGTCATTTTATAATCACATTTGCTAATTATACTAGTATACAAGAAGCGTTTCTTGCAAGAAAAACGCCATATATAGATTTCTTCTATATACAGCGTTATTGTTCTAGTTAAACAAGTTAATTATATCATTTACTGTCACGACTAACATTAAACCAACAAGCAAAATAACGCTAGCAATAGTTATTTTCTCAATCAGCTTTCTGCTTATCTTTCTTTTTGTAACAGCTTCTATTAGGAGTATTACTATTCTTCCTCCATCAAGGATAGGAAGAGGGAGAAGGTTGAATACACCAATGTTTATTGTGATAAGGGCTGCCATTTGAAGGAAGGCTTCAATATTTATTTGAGTCGCTTCAACAATAACACTAGTAACTCCAACAGGGCCTGACAAAGCGTTAAGCGAATATCTTCCTGTCAATAAATCAGCAAGAGAGTCCCAAACCTGAAGCACAATTGATATTCCCCAGTTTATAGGATAGGTTATATAATCGATAAACTCTGCATCTTTTCCATAAACTTTAAAATCTAAATCAATAAAGTTTATTCCATCAAGCTCCATCATCTTAAACTGAACAGGAATGTCATTTATCATTTCGCCATTTCTCTCAACATCAAACTCCATATAGCCATCTCTATCTTTTAAGAAATGTCTTGTAATGTCATTGGAAGTGAATACATAGCTATTATTAACTTTTATTATTTCATCGCCCTCTTGCAAAACTCCAAATGCTGCTGTGCCTTCGGGTACAGTCGAAACAATTGTTGTTCCAACAAAGCCAGTCATTATAACAAGCACCAAAAGTATAACATAGCCCATAAAAAGGTTTGTTAGTGAACCAGCAATGAAAACCTTGACTTGTGTGAATACAGAGCAGTTTGAAATCGCCCTTGGGTTATTGCTGTCGTCGTCTTCCCCTTCCATAGCCACAAAGCCACCAACAGGAAGAAGCCTAACAGAATAAACAATGCCATCTTTCTCTCTTTTGAATATTGTTGGTCCCATGCCAATTGCAAACTCGTGTATTAAAACGCCAGCCTTCTTTGCTGTTAAAAAATGCCCCAGCTCATGAAAAAATATTATTGCCCCAAACAATAATATAGCTCCAATTATGGATAATATATTTGTCATACTGTCTCCTTTTAAGTTATTTTAAGTATGTCTTTGCATACTCTCTGCCTAGTTTATCGGCAAGATAGATATTTTCTAGCGTTAGTTCTTGAGGCAAGCTAATCGAGCCAACAACCCCCTCAGCTACCTCAAAAATATCATAATATTCTGCCTTATCTGCTAAAAATGCAGCAACTATTTCCTCATTAGCTCCATTTAAGGCAGCTGTGTATAACGTGCCTTTTTTCGCAGCTTCTATAGCCGATTTTAAACATAAGAAAGTATCTAAATCAGGCTTTTCAAAATCAAGCTTCGCCACATCAAATAGCGACATTCTCTTTGCATTGCAAGGCAGTCGCTCCGGATAAGTTAAGGCGTACTGAATAGGTAATCTCATATCAGATGCCCCTAGCTGCGCTATAACGCTGCCATCAACAAACTCCACAGCAGAATGAACTATGCTTTGTTTATGAACAACTACCTCAATCTGCTCTGGTGTTAGCGAGAAGAGGTGCATTGCCTCAATAAATTCTAGCCCTTTGTTCATAAGAGTTGAGCTGTCTATTGTTATTTTTGCGCCCATTTCCCAGTTAGGGTGTTTTAGTGCCTCAGCTTTTGTGACTTGTTTTAACTGTGCGCTAGAGTACCCTCTAAAAGGGCCGCCAGAAGCTGTCAGCAATACTTTATCTATTGTATGAACGCTTTCGCCGTTTAAGCACTGAAATATAGCAGAATGTTCGCTATCCACAGGAAGAATTTCAACCGATTTTTCTTCTGCTAGCTCCATCACTAACTCTCCACCAGCAACTAAGCTCTCTTTGTTAGCAAGCGCTAGTATCTTCCCTGCTTTAATTGTTGCTATGGTAGTTTCAAGCCCAGCTATCCCAACAACGGAGTTAAGCACTGTGCTGCTACCATCTCGCATTATAGTGTTGGCGATTTCTTCATTTGTTGCTCTTACCCTAATGTTAGTATCATTAAGAAGCAACTTAAGCTCATTATAAAGGCTTTCATCCCCTATAACAGCATACCTCGCCCCAACTTTCCTTGCGTTTTCAGCAAGAAGCTTAACATTTTTATTAGCTGTTAGGGTTTCTATATAAAAGCCATTTGCCATACAAACATCAATTGCTTGCATTCCAATTGAGCCAGTACATCCAGCTATACTTATAACTTTGCTCATTGTTCCTCCAAAATTTCATTTATCAGTATTGGACTGATTTGTATAATATATTCGAGATTATTTTGTATAAATAGTTATTGAGCTGTTTTTTCGCCAAATGCTCATTTTACAAAGAACATAGTTTCAATTCCTTTTGCAAAAATTCCTTGATATATGGATTGTTTTGCTCGTTTAACA
>CAYJEV010000025.1:8114-20770 GCA_964369265.1 uncultured Oscillospiraceae bacterium | reverse complement strand
ACGGAAGAAAAGATTTTGAAAAAATGACTGGTAGAACATTTGGATTTGCACAGGGCATAAATGGACACTATGAAATTGCATTACAAGTGGAAAATTTTGCAGAAGTAGATAAAGCTTTTGAAAAAGTAGTCGCAAAAGGAGCTAAACCTGTTTTAGAGCCAACCACTGAACCTTTGGGGCAACGAACTTGTTATGTTTCCGACCCAGAGGGTAATCTTATAGAAATCGGCTCATTTAATAAATAATGTATCTTTTTATTACGAACATTTGGCGAAATAAAACAACACCAACACTCTTCACTATTCACTTTTACCTATTCACTTAAATAATCAACGGAGGAACTTTGAATGAAAAAGATACTTAGCTTAGTATTAGCTTTAGCTCTAACTATGATAATTACAGCTTGTGCAAATAATGATGTGCAAAGCTATGCTGGGCTTAATGCAGAGATTATTGCAATAAATTCAGAACTCAATGGATTTACCATTAAAAGTTTAGATGATAATAGCATTTTAGGAGAAGAATGCTATATAAATCTTGAAAGCGATGATATAGTGTATATCTACACAGAAAATGAAACAGGAGATACCGAGTTTTTAAAATATGATGATTTTGTAATTGGTGATGTCATTACAATTGATGTTAATGCAAATGAAGTTCAAAATAAGAGCGTTGTACCAGAGCAAATTCAGCTAATTACACAACGAATAAATTAGCATAAAAACAAAGAATAATTTTTTTACATAAGATAATGAGAACAATAAAGGAGAAAAATATTGAGCAATGATAGAAAGAAAACTTCAATAGGCGGACAAGCCCTTATTGAAGGAATTTTAATGCAAGGCCCTAACATGTCAGCAATGGCTGTTAGAAAGCCTAATAAAGAGATTGTAATTGAGAAATGGGAAACAAATAGAGGCGGAAAAGTATGGTATAAGAAAGTACCGTTTGTTAGAGGGAGCTTTAATTTTGTTTCGATGATGATTAGTGGATATAAATGCATGATGCGCTCTGCAGAGCTTGCTGAAATTGAGGAGGAAGAGCCTTCAAAATTTGAGAAAAAGCTTATGGAGCTTTTAGGAGATAACTTCTCAAAAGTTGTGACAGGATTTGCAGCTATTGCTGGAATTGCGCTTGCTGTTGGTTTGTTTATGGTGTTACCAACCTTGCTTGTTGGCTTGCTTTCGCCACTAAACCTTTCTGCGTCGCTTTCAACTGTTGTTGAATCTGTTGCGAAAATAACTATATTTATTTTGTATATGGCGCTGATGTCAAGAATACCAGACGTACAAAGGGTGTTTCAGTATCATGGTGCAGAGCATAAAACTATTTCTTGTTATGAGGCTGGCGAAGAATTGACAGTCGAGAATATTCGCCCTAAGACACGCTTTCACCCACGTTGTGGAACAAGCTTTCTTTTAATTGTAATGGTGGTGTCTGTGCTTGTGTTTTCTCAGCTTGGTTGGGGAAGTGTTTTAATGAGAGTGGTTCAAAAGATTGTGTTACTTCCTTTGGTTGTCGGAATATCATATGAGATTATAAAGCTTGCTGGACGATATGATAATTTCATAACTCGTGCAATTTCTGCTCCTGGAATTTGGCTTCAAAACCTTACAACAGCAGAGCCAGACGATAGCCAAATTGAAATTGCTATAGCTGCAATGCAAATATGCATACCTGAAAACGCTTCGGAGGATATGTGGTAATGATTATAAGAGAGCTTATAGCGCCTTATAGCCTCTCTTCATTTGATGTTAAAGAACTGCTTAAAAAGCATGGATTAGAGCTATCTTCATCCCCCACAACAGCTTTTAGAGAGGATTTGGAGCTATACCTAAAAAATTATCCGCTTCAATACATAATTGGCGAATGGGAATTTTATGGTTATGATTTTTTTGTTGGGGAGGGAGTTTTAATTCCTCGGCAAGATACAGAAACAATAATTGATAAAATTTTAGAACTATATAATAAGAATGACAGCCTAAATATTGCTGATTTTTGCGCTGGTTCTGGATGCATAGGTATTACTTTAGCAAGGCTCTTTAATGAATCTTGTGTTAGAATGTATGAAATATCCGATACTGCGATAGGTTATATAAGTAAGAACATAGAGCGCAATGCAGTGACAGATAGGGCTTTTGTTGAAAAAGCTGATGTACTAAATATTAGCTTAGAGGGGGAGGAGCTTGACTTGTTAGTTTCTAACCCCCCTTACATTAAAACAGAGGTTATAAAAACGTTAGATGATAATGTCAAGTTTGAGCCTGATCTCGCTTTAGATGGGGGAGAAGATGGCTTAATATTCTATATTAGTATTGCAAAGATTGCAAAACTTGCCCTTAAAACTGGAGGGTATTTAGTTTTTGAGATAGGATATGATCAGGGTGCAGAGGTAAGCGAGATATTGAAGACTAATGACTATTCTGAAATTACTATAGTAAAAGATTTAACTGGTAACGACAGATGTGTTTATGGGAGGAAATAGATGTTTAATAACAAAGACGCATCAATTATTTTAGCTCATGATATTGAAGAAACAGATATTTTATGTATAGCAGCCCATCAAGACGATGTTGAGATAATGGCTGCTTCATCAATTGTTGAGTGCTTTAATAATCCCGATAAGAATTTTACTGCTATAACTGTTACAGATGGAGCTGGTTCTCCTCGATCTGGAAGATACAGCGACACTAGCTTTGAAGAAATGATTGAGATCAGAAAGCTTGAGCAACAAAATGCTGCAAAAATTGGGGATTTTAGTTCTATACAACTTTCGTATAAGAGCAGTTTAGTTAAAGCGGCTGATGAAGCTTTATTTAACGAGCTTAAAGAGTTAGTTTCAAAAGCAAAGCCTAGCATAGTTATAACACATAATTTAGCCGATAAGCATGAAACACATGTAAGGCTTGCTTTGCTTGTTGTGAAGGTGCTTAAAAGTCTAAGCGAGAATGACAGACCGAAGGCAGTGTATGGTGCAGAGGTGTGGAGGGGACTGGACTGGTTAGCTGACGAGGACAAGCTCCTTTTAGATACTAGCGATAATGAACAGCTTCAAAAAGAGCTACTCTCTGCTTTTGTTAGCCAAATTGATGGGGGGAAGAGATATGATCTCGCAACAATGGGCAGAAGGTGCGCAAATGCAACTTTCCTAGCAAGTCACAGCACTGATAAGCTTAAATCATGCAGTTATGCTATGGATTTAAGCCCTTTAATTTATGGCGACATGACAGCGAAGCAGTTTATGAAAAGGCATTTAGAGAAATTTTCAAATGATATACTTAGCAAATTAGATAATATATAGGAGTTTTGTATGAGAAGGTGTTTTGTTGATAATAAAGGCGAAAAAGAGAATTTTTGGATAATAGACTATAGCGATAACACTCTATATACTATTTATGGAGAGGCTGGCAAGATTGCAAAGTATAAATCTACTAAGTTTGATACTGCCGAAGAATGCGAAGAGTCAGCCAACAAGAAAATTGCAAGCAGGTTAAAAAAAGGCGAAATCGAACAGGAAGACTACACAAATTATCTTTGCGAAGTTGGAACAAAGAACTACTTCACAAAAGAGCTGTTTCATCCTCATTTCACTAGACATTTTAAGTCAGAACTGTACTATCAAAAGGCGTTGCCTTTCGCTCCATTTGATAAGTCAGTTGGGATTGATGTGCTGAAATACGCCCAAATCCTAACCTATCAACACGAGCTTAAAAATGAGAGCTATGATATAAGCCTATTGCCAGAATATCTTGTGCTTGATGTGTGGAAGTATGGCAAATATGTTGAGCCGACTGATACAAGCGAGCAGAACAGGGCTGATGGAGAAGCAACATATGTTAGCTTTGTATCGACTTACTGCGCTGCCTTCGCTCAAATTAGAATCACAGGAAAGCTTAGTAAAGAATTAAAACAAAGGGCTTTAATGGCTATTAGAAGAATTTCAGCCTATGCAGACGAAAAAGAAGTCCAAACTATGCTAATGCCAATGCATAGGGATTTGTTCGCATTTCTAGCTGAGGGAGAAACTGCTGATGACATTAAAACACCAGTTCAGCTTGCTTTTGAGAAGAACTTGAAGTTTTTAAATGCAGATAGCTACGAAAACTTTTTCTTTGAAATGCTATTTACAGAAGCAGAGGACATTAAGCTTATCAATATTGGCAAGACTGATTTTCCGACAGGAGAGGTAGTGTTAGCCGATCCAATAGCGTATTTAGGAACAAAATATCAAACCGTACTAGAACAAAAGCTTCCTATTGGCTCATATGACATCGAGCTCGCTAGAGGGAATTTTCCAATGGCTGGCTTAAGGACAATTGCCGCACGAATAATAGTTAATAACAACAAAGCTGTTAGATATGAGCTTGCATTGCCAAAAGGTTCTGGTGAAGAGGATAAGGAAAATGCGCTATCAGTGTTTGGCGTTGATACAGGACTTGCTTCCTTCTCTGATTTATTCACTGCCGATACTTATTACAGCTTTAGGGCAGATTGGCATAGTAACAATCCAGATAAAAACATCTACAATGATTATTTTGGCGAGAAGTTCAGCGAAACGCAGAGAAAATATCCAGAACTTGGGCAAAGAGGAGATTTCATTGAGTGGACTCTACCAAATACAAGCTTAAAAATGACTTTATTTTCTAGCGGTATGGGAGATGGCATCTATACAGGATACTTTGGCTATGATGAAAATAACGAGGTTTGTCAGCTTGTAGTTCCATTTATGAATCCAGAGTTTTTTAGAACTAAAAGATAGCAACAAAAATAGCTGCGATGAGAAAATTCATCACAGCTATTTTGTATTTGTGGTTTAAGCTCCAATGGAGAACTTTAGTATGAATAGAACGGCTAGAATATAAGTTAGAGGTTTAACCTCTCTGTAGCCTCCTGTTACAAGCTTTAGAACAACATAGCTTAAAATACCAATGGAAATACCAGTTGCGATAGAGGAAGTTAGAGGCATTAAGAAAGCTGTTAGCAGAGCTGGAACAGTTAGTGTCATATCGTTATAGTTGATATCCTTGAAGTTCTTTAGCATTAACGCTCCAACAAAGATAAGCGCAGGAGCTGTTGCGTAGCCTGGAATTAACAGCATAATTGGTGCTAATATTAGAGAGGCTAAGAATAGCAAAGATACCACAAGGCTTGAAAGCCCTGTCTTTGCGCCAGCACCTATACCAGCAGCAGATTCAACATATGTAGTAACAGTTGAAGTGCCTGTTAATGCGCCAACCATAGTCGCTATAGCGTCTGAGAAGAAGGCTTTTTTCATGAAAGGGATGTTGCCGTTTTCATCTTGAAGTCCGCCCTCTTTTGCAACTGCAAGCACAGTTCCGATTGTGTCAAACATATCAGATAAAGAGAAGGAAATGATAAGCACTATCATGGTTGTGATAGATGTTAGCAAGCTGCCAGCTGTGAACACACTAAAATCAATTTTAAGGAAAGAAACAGCAAAGAAATCGGCTGCTTGTGCAGAAATGTCAAAGCTAAATGTTTCTGGAATTGTGCTTACACCAATCATATATCCTAGTATTGTTGTAATAGCGATACCGATTAGTATAGCTGCTTTGAATCTTAGGTGATATAGAGCAGTTATTATAACAAGACCTAATAATGCAAGCAGAGCTGATTGTGTAGCTGGGTTATCTAATGTGTTTAGGGAAGCCATATTGATGATTATAGCTGGGTCAGCAATAACAATACCAGCGCCCTTAAGACCTATTATAGCAAGCATTAAACCAATACCAGCACCAATAGCCGCTTTTAAAGAGCCAGGAATTGCAGAAACAACCATCTCTCTAAGACCTAAGAAGGTTATTGCTAAAAATACAATACCTGATAGCAAAACAACTGAAAGCGCCATCTGATACTGAGATACAATATCAAGGTTAGGATCGCCAATGATAACAGCCATTGCTGGCATTATAGCAAAAGCAAAGGAAGCGTTAAGCCCCATTCCTGGTGCTTGAGCTAGAGGTGCGTTTGCATATAAAGCCATCATTAGCGTACCAATGAAGGAAGCTATACAAGTTGCGAAGAAAACGCCATTGAAAATCGCTGGGTTGCCTTGCGAAATAGTTGCTGGATTAACGATTAGGATGTATGCCATAGTAACGAAGGTTGTTAGACCTCCAATAACTTCTGTTCTAACTGTGGTTTTATTCTTGATTAGCTGGAAAAAGTTCTCCATAGTAATGCTCCTTATATTATTACATAATCTGTCAATTTTCGCATTGTTAAAACCAATAAACACTCACAGCAACACTGTGAGTGTTTAAAGCTATAGTTTTACTTAGTTAGAGATTCTAGTGATGCAAGCTTAACAGCAATGCAAAATAGCTCAACTGCTTTTGAAAGCTCTTCAGCAGATGGAAGAGATGGAGCAATACGAATCATATTGTCGTCTGGGTTGTTGTTGTATGGGTGAGTAGCGCCTGCTCCTGTTAGAACAACACCGCCCTCTTTACATAGCTCAACAATTCTCTTTGCGCATCCATTTAGAGAAGTGAAAGTGATGAAGTAACCGCCATCAGGCTTTAACCAGCTACCAACACCAAGCCCAGTTAAGTCGTTTTCAAACTTATTTAGAACAGCATCAAAACGAGGACGTAATACCTCTGCATGCTTGTCCATATGAGCAAGAACGCCAGCTTTATCCTTGAAGAATCTAACATGTCTTAGCATGTTTAGCTTATCCCAGCTGATAGCTTGAGCAGAGATTTGCTTTTTAATGAAGTCAATATTCTCTTTTGAAGAACATACAAACGCCACACCAGCTCCTGGGAAAGTGATTTTAGAAGTTGAACCAAACATGAATACCATATTTGGGTTTCCAGCTTTCTTACACTCATCAAGAATATTTAAAAGGTTAGTGTCTTTGTAGATGTAGTGAACAGCATAAGCGTTATCCCAGAAAATTCTAAAGTCCTTAGCAGCTGGCTTTAGGTTCGCAAAGCGCTTAACTACTTCATCAGAATAAGTACCACCTAATGGGTTTGAATACTTAGGAACACACCAGATACCCTTAATAGTATCATCAGCAGCCACCATCTTTTCAACCATATCCATATCAGGGCCGTTATCGTCCATTGGAATGCTAATCATCTCAACGCCGAAAAATTCAGTTATAGCGAAGTGACGATCATAACCAGGAACAGGACAAAGGAACTTAACCTTGTCATACTTGCCCCAAGGCTTTTCAGAGCCTAAAACACCGTGTGTCATAGCCTTTGAAACAGTATCGAACATGATAGTTAGAGAAGAAGAGCCTTCAATGATGATCTCATCATTAGAAACGCCCATAACATCTCCAAAAAGAGTCTTAGCCTCAACAATACCATCAAGTACACCATAGTTACGGCAGTCATCTCCAGACATAGAAGTCATCATGCTCTCTGATGTTAGAACATCAAGCATTGGAAGTGAAAGAGAAAGTTGCTCATTTCCTGGCTTGCCTCTTGCCATGTTTAATTTTAAGCCAAGAGCCTTAAAATCAGCAAAAGCAGTTTCCATTTTAGCCTTTTCAGCTAACAGTTGATCTTTTGACATAGATTGATAATTACTCATAATTATTCTCCTATTTTTCATATATTTAACTATGCATAGCATAGCATAGCACGAAACGATTATAAATCAGCAGTTTTTGGAGTTCTAGGGAACGGGATAACATCTCTAATGTTTGAAACACCAGTTATATACATAATTAGTCTTTCAAATCCAAGACCATATCCAGCATGCTTAGTGCCACCATATTTTCTAAGATCAAGATACCACTGCATATGCTCTTTGTCAATGCCGACTTCATCCATTCTCATAGCAAGGATGTCGTAGCGTTCCTCTCTTTGAGAACCACCAATTAGCTCGCCAACACCAGGAACTAGCATATCCATAGCAGCAACAGTCTTGTTATCGTCGTTTAGGCGCATATAGAAAGCTTTAATGTCCTTTGGATAGTCAGTTACAAATACAGGGCCGCCAACATGTTCCTCACAAATATATCTTTCATGCTCAGTTTGTAAATCGCAGCCCCATTCAACAGGGAAGCTAAATCTATCTTTAACTTTTAAAAGAATATCAATAGCTTCTGTGTATGTCATGCGAGCAAACTTTGCATTAACAAGCTTAGTTAGTCTTTCAGTTATTCCTTTTTCAATGAACTTATCAAAGAACTCCATCTCCTCTGGGCATTCTTTTAATACATGAGCTATAACAAACTTTGTCATATCCTCAGCAAGCTCCATATCGTCGTTTAAATCAGCAAAAGCTATTTCAGGCTCTATCATCCAGAACTCAGAAGCGTGTCTTGCAGTGTATGAGTTTTCTGCTCTGAACGTTGGTGCGAATGTATAAACATTTGCGTATGTCAAAGCCATGATTTCAGCTTGAAGCTGCCCTGAAACTGTTAGGTTAGTTTCTTTCCCAAAGAAGTCCTCAGTATAATCAACTTCGCCGCTTTCAGTTAGAGGAGGGTTTGTTGGAGAAAGAGTTGTTACTCTGAACATCTCGCCAGCTCCCTCAGCATCGCTTCCTGTTATGATTGGGGAATGGGAATACACAAATCCTCTTTCGTTAAAGAACTTATGGATAGCATAAGCTGCCACAGATCTAACTCTAAATACAGCGCCTAATGTGTTTGTTCTTGGGCGAAGATGAGGGATTGTTCTTAGGTATTCTAGTGTGTGTCTTTTCTTTTGGAGAGGGTAGTCAGGAGTTGAAGCTCCTTCCACCTCAATGTTAGTAGCAGAGATTTCTAGCGGTTGCTTTGCAGCTGGTGTTAGAATAACCTCGCCATGAATGATAAGCGCAGAGCCTACATTAAGCTTAGTCACAGCCTCAAAATTCTCTATATTATTCTCAGATACAACTATCTGTAAATTATTAAAACAGCTACCATCATTTAGTTCGATGAATACTATAGCGCCTGAGTGTCTTAATGTTTTAACCCAGCCACAAACTTTTGCTTGCTTTTTATCAAAATCTTGCGGATTTGCAAAAAGCGTTTTAACAGTTGCTCTTGTCATGTTCTTACCTCCATAATTTAAATAGTATATTCATTATAATAGTATTATGGCATTTTATCAATAGAAAATTTGGTTTTTAAGGTTAAAAATGCAAAAAAACTTTCACTATTATTATCAAGTGAAAGTTTTTAAGTATAAATTAGTTAAGTTATTTTGAAAGCAAGTCTTCGGTTGCTTTAATAATAGCCTTGCCTCTCTCTTTATCGCCTTTTAAAAGAAGATAGAATTTTAGTTTAGGTTCTGTTCCAGATGGGCGAACAATAATAGTTTCCTCTGTTTCAAGATGAAAAGCAACAACATTAGATTTCATTATATCTGCTTTTTTAGCGACACCATTAGCAGTATCTGTACCGTTTAGATAATCTCTAACAAAAGCTATTTTTGCATCTCCAATTTGTGTTGGAGGGTTGCTTCTTAACTTAGACATAATATCAGCCATTTCCTTCATGCCTTGTGATCCTTTAAATGCAATAGAGGAAACTAGCTCATAATGATTGCCATACATAACCCTTAGCTCATTTAATCTATCGATAACATCAATGTTTTTGCTTTTTAGATGTGCTGCCATCTCAGCGATTAGCATTGCCGCAGACACACCGTCTTTATCTCTGATATAGTTGCCAGGAAGATAACCGCAACTCTCCTCAAAAGAGAAGATAAGCTGCTTGTTTCCAGATAAAGCTTTGTCCATTGCTGCACCAATATATTTAAAGCCTGTTAGTGTTGCCATGTATGAAAGGTTATGTTTTTTTGCTATAGCCTCAACCATTTTTGTTGAAACGATAGTTGAAATAAGCACGCCATTTGAAGGAAGCTTATTCTTCTCATTAAGAGCTGTTATGATATAATCTAGCAGAAGAATACCAACATCATTTCCGCCAAGCAATATTTCTTCGCCATTTTTAATCAGCCCAATTCCAACTCTATCTGCATCTGGGTCTGTCGCTATTAATATATCGCCCTCGTGAAGCTTGCTAAAACCAAGCTTCATCGCTTCTTTGCTTTCAGGGTTTGGGTATGGGCAGGTTGGGAAATCGCCGTTAGGCTCTCTTTGCTCCTCAACGATGGTTATTCGTTGTTCTGGTAAGCCTTGCTCTCGAAGCACTCTCTCAACGCACTCCATTCCTGTGCCATATAAAGGCGTGTACACTATATTTATATCTGTGTCTTTAAGGTTATCTCTCATGCTTAAGGCTTTAACGGTTTCTAGATAGCTTGTCACTAAATCGTCACCTACCATAACAACCTTGCCTTCATTTAGAGCAGTTTTGAAGTCAGCTTTTTTGATATCAAAAATATTAAGCGTTTTAATAAAATCAATTATCTCGGATGAATCTTCGTCAGAAAGCTGGCAACCATCAGCATTATACGCCTTCATTCCGTTATATTCTTTTGGATTGTGGCTAGCTGTTATCATTAAGCCGCCAGTACAACCAAGTTTTCTAACTGCATAAGAAAGAACTGGAGTTGGCATTAGCCTATCGAATAAATACACCTTAACGCCACATTCACTAAGCACAGAAGCTGCAAGTTCAGAAAATTCCTTGCCCATATGTCTGCTGTCGTGTGCTATAACAGCAGTTGGGGAGCTACTTTTTCTTTTTAGATACTCTGCTATCCCTCTAACTGCAACTCCGACTGTGTATATGTTCATCCTATTGCTTCCAACACCTAATGTTCCTCTAAGACCTCCTGTGCCAAAAGTTAAGTCGCTATAAAATCTCTCATAGATCTCTTCATCGCTTCCCTTAATGCCTTCAAGTTCTTCAAATAGCGCTGTGCCTTTTGGAAGATTATTTTGCCATAGATTGAATTTCTCTTTAAATTCCATTTTCATTCTCCTCTTTATATTTTATCGTGATATTAATATCTTGAATTAAGCTCTTAATAATTGCATTATAACATATTGTTTTGGAGAAGTGTTAGCAAATTTTGTAATTTATTTGTGCAATCCAAAAAAAATTTAAAAATAAAATACAAAATGTGACATTATCACTTTATTTTTACAAAAAAATATTGTATAATACAAATAAGCAATGTGTTTATATGTTGCAAATAAAGAAAGGAAGTAATTACTTATGAGTTGTAAAGCTGATATCTGTCCATGTCAATACACTAACTGCCCAAGAAGAGGAAAGTGTTGCGAGTGTGTTCAAAAACACAGAAAAGATGAAGTGAATCCATTACCAGCCTGTCTAAAAGAGGAAAATAGAATTAGATAGTTTTTCATTTCCTCTAGTGATATTGTAATATTTTCAATATCAAAGCCGATTTAATGTTTTAATCAAAGAAAGGATGTATTTTTATGAGTTGTAAAGCTGATATCTGCCCTTGCAAGAATACTTCTTGCCCAAGATTTGGAAAGTGTTGCGAATGTGTTCAAAACCATAGAGCAAGCGAAACTTATCCATTACCAGCCTGTCTAAAAGACGAGAATAGAATTAAATAGTCTAAACAAAAAAGCACTCGTTATGAGTGCTTTTTAAATGCGATTAATTACTCAATAATAAAAGTTGTTTCTGCTCTTCCTTGAGCGAACACCATTGCAACTTTGTGCTCTCCCTTGCCTAAAGTTTCGATGAACTCGGCTGGGATTGTTATTGTTGTTGTGGTTGGGTCAAAGTTTAGGTAATCTCTGCCAAGTTTAGTATTCTCATTTACTAATGTGTACATGTAATTGAAGTAGTTAGCGTTGGAAGAAAGGACTAGGTCTTTTCCAAGCTCTATTGTTCTAGTTGTTTTTCCTTCAATTATTGGCTTAACTAGCACTTCTTCAACATCACTATCATTCTTTGAAGAAGATACTAGAGCTGGTTCAATTAGCTCTTTATCTATAGCTCTGATTGTTCCAACGTTAAGGGTGATATCTCCTATTATTGTGCTGGATTTGTAGGTTTCAATAGTGCCTATATTATTAGTGTTACCATCAAGCACTAGAGTTCCACCATTCTTTAATATTCCATTTTGCAGGAAGTGAGCATTATTTTTAATAGTACCGCCTTTGTAGTTCGTAATAACACCAAAGTTAATTAAGTGTCCATCATTGATTAGCTCGCCGCCATTATAGATAAATAATTGACCATCTTGAAGAATAGCTAATTCGCTGTTATCAGCAATAGTTAACTTTTGATCGGACTTTATGTGTAAATCTTCTGTTAAGCTGTAGTTCCCATAAATTGTTCCAACATTTTCTCTAAATATAATACAACTTTGTCTATCCATATCTGTGAATCCAGAAATACTATCCTCTTTGTTGCTAACATGTATTATAGCATTTCCACCTGGAGTCATAAAGTTGGAGCTTTTTATATCAAGCGGACCAGTAGATAAAGCATGTATAGTACCTCCAATTATTGTCACAGTGGAGTTGAGAGAATTTCTACCACCACCAATAGCAGCTCCTTCTCCACTATTTTCACTTAGCACCAAACCATCACGGATATCAACATCTGCACTACCATTCATGCCACTACCAATAGTGGAACCATTACTACTTGAAGTTGCTGTTATTTCTCCATCAGATATTAAAATTTCAGCATTACCATTATTACCACTACCAATAGCAGTGCTATCACCATTTGAAGTTGCTGTTATTTTTCCACCATTTATAGTGATTGTAGCATTACCATT
>CAYJEV010000025.1:0-8014 GCA_964369265.1 uncultured Oscillospiraceae bacterium | reverse complement strand
TTATTTTTCCACCATTTATAGTGATTGTAGCATTACCATTTATACCACTACCAATAGCAGGGCTATCACCATTTGATGTTGCTATTATTTCTCCGCCATTAATGGTTATTACAGCAGAATTATTTTGCATAGAACCTATGGCTACTTGTTCATTAGAAGAAGTAGCAACTAAACTGCCCATATTATCACCTGTCGATTGAGCATATATAGTTAATTTGCTAGTCGAATAAGATGATTCAAGGCTATCTACTTTAAGCGTTGCATTATCTGCTAAAATAATATGAATATCTCCAAAAACATAAGCAATATCAAATTCTAAATCTTCTTTAACAATAAACCAAGTAGGATCGTTTGTATAATTCACAAAACCAAATGAATTGGGCTCTAATACACCATCTGCATATTGTGTATTGCCGTTTGAATCAAGATAAGGCACATCATCTAATGCACCAATAGAAACCATAGGAATCACCATAATTATTAGGGTTATTGCGAAAAGCCTTGAGATAAACTTAGTCATTTTTCGTCCTCCATTAAAATATTTTTGTATCCATCTATATTATAAGACAATTTGTGGTAGATGTAAAGGAAAAATTTAGAAATTAATGTATTTGAAATGGAATAAAAAGTAAAAATATATATGAGGAGGGCTGATGAGTATAAAGAAGATGTATAAAACAAAACTGCCTTTTTTATTGGCAGTTTCGTTTTGCTTATCAAATTTGAAAGCATATATTATGAGAAGCTCAAAAGGCAGAGCTATTCAAGGCTTTCGCACTCAGCCAAAACCTCTCTTGCTTTAATATATAGTATGCATATAGTATAGTAATGGTGTTTTAATGAGCTTTGATTGATTTGCTTAAAAGTATTGCAAAAAAGTTTTATTAAAACGCAAAAAAATGCTTGCAAAATTTATTCTGTTATGATAATATAATAGTTGCACTCGAGGAAACTCGGTGATAAAGCTGTTAGGCAGTTAAAAATTGCTAAAAAGCAGCTTGTTCAGACAAAGTCTGGATTAACTTGGCAGGAAAAAGTTGTCCCTCGCTTGATTGGGACTGCGTATTCCCATAAGGATTACCTCTGAATGGGAAACTGACATTTAAAAAATATTTAGAAAGAGGTATCATTCAATGAGAGAGAACATCCATCCAAATTATGAGCAAACAACAATCAAATGTGCTTGTGGTGAAGTTATTGAAACTGGCTCAACAAAGAAAGACATTCGTGTTGAAATTTGTTCCAAGTGCCACCCATTCTTCACAGGCCGTCAAAAGCTAATCGACACAGGCGGACGTATTGATAAGTTCAACAAGCGTTACAACCTAGGCAAGTAATTGCTACTAACTAATTAAATTAAGGACAGTGCTTCGGTACTGTCCTAATTTGTATTAAAAGGCTGAAAACATCAAGAGAAAGAGGGGAAGGCAGAGAAGATATGTTAAAGGAATACACAACAGTTGTATCAGAGGCTAAGGCAGAATTTGAGGAGAAAAAATCTCGCTTTATTTCCTATATATATCCTATAACTGACGAGGCTCAGGCGATAGAATTTATTGCAAAGCGCAAATCAGAGTATTATAACGCTTCCCACACAGTCCATGCATATCTTTTAAGAGAGGGGAACATCAAGAGATATTCTGATGATGGCGAGCCTCAAGGGACTGCTGGCATACCAGTGCTTGATGTTATTGAAAAAACTGGGCTTAGCGATGTTGTCATAACAGTCACAAGATATTTTGGGGGAACAAAGCTTGGCGGTGGAGGGCTTGTTAGGGCGTACTCACACAGCGCTTCTCTTGTTATTGAGGCAGCCGAAAAAACGACATTAACTGAATGCGTTGTTATTGAGATGGATTTAGACTACTCTCAATATGGCGTTATAAATAATATCTTGCCAAACTATGCCCATAAAGTTATAGAAACAGATTATGGTGTTATTATAAAGATGAAGGTAATGCTTAGTTTAAATAAGCTTGATGATTTTAATAAAAAGCTAACAGACAGAACATCTGGGACAGTTTTCCCAAGAGAGCTTGAGAGGGTTCTTTCAGATATTAACAGATAGCATTTAAATATTTTTTATTTTTAATAAATATTTTTAAATTTTTAGGGGAATTTGACGAAATTAAAAGTATAATATATATAAGGGGTTAAATAAGGAGGTGTTTTAAGTGGCAAATATGACGATAAGAGAGCAGACTGAAGCTTTAGAAAAAGAGTATTTAAGCCCTTTAGCGACATTATCTTGCAATTCAAAAGGCAGGGATAAAGAGCTAAAACCATGCATTATTAGAACAGATTTTGCAAGGGATAGAGATAGGATAATACATTCAAAATCTTTTAGGCGACTTAAACATAAAACACAAGTCTTTTTTTCACCAAAAGGCGACCACTACAGAACTCGTCTAACACATACTTTGGAAGTTTCGCAAATTGCAAGAACTATTGCAAGGGCGCTAAGACTAAACGAAGATTTAACCGAAGCCATTGCCTTAGGGCATGATTTGGGGCATACCCCTTTTGGACACACTGGTGAATTTGCTTTAGATAACCTAGCAATCAATGGCTTTCAGCATTCAAGCCAAAGCGTTAGAGTTGTTGAGTGTATAGAAAGAGATGGTGCTGGTCTTAACTTAACATGGGAGGTTAGGAATGGCATTGCTTGTCACTCAAAGGGAACAGACGCTGCAACATTAGAGGGCAGAGTTGTTAGATTTGCAGACAAGATAGCTTATCTAAACCACGATATGGAGGATGCAATAAGGGCTGGAGTTATAAGCGAGATGGAAATTCCTTATGATGTCAAAGCTGTTGCAGGGCTTAGCCGTTCTGAAAGGCTGACTTCATTTATAATGTCGATTATAGAGAACAGCAAAGACGATATAGTGATGTCTAAAGAGATGCAGGAAAGCTTTGATGTGCTAAAGGCATTTATGTTTGAAACAGTGTATAAAAGCGAGATTGCAAAGCTTGAAGAGCCAAAGGCTATACATATAGTAAATGAGTTGTTTAAATATTTTACATTGAATAGCGATAAGATGTCGAGCGAATATAAGCTGCTTCGAGATGAATGGGGAGTTGAGAGAGCTGTTATTGACTATGTATCTGGAATGAGCGATAGATATGCAATTGAGGTTTTCAATGAGCTTTTTGTGCCAAAGGGATGGAGCATTTACTAAGAGCTTTGGCTGCAAAGCTAGTGGTATATATTTATTAAATAGATTAAGGAGGGTGTATGATTCCAGATAGTTTCATAGAAGAACTGCGAATAAGAACAGACATAAATGACTTAATTGGCTCGTATGTACAACTAAAGCGTTCTGGCAGAAATTTGAGCGGACTTTGCCCTTTTCATTCCGAAAGATCGCCATCATTTGTGGTTTATAATGACACACAGTCGTTTTACTGCTTTGGTTGTGGCGCTGGCGGAGATATTATAACCTTCACCAAGATGATAGAGAATCTAGATTATGTTGAGGCGCTAAAATTCCTTGCGCAAAGGGCAGGGCTTCAAATTCCAGAGGCTAATGTTGATGATAGGGAAGCTCGCCTTAGAATGAGGGCGCTTGAAGTTAATAGAGCAACAGCAAAATTTTATCATAGCTCTTTAATGTCACCTTCAGCAAAAGAGGCGCAGGACTATTTGATAAATAGAGGACTAAACAAAAAGACAATCACAAAATTTGGGATAGGATATGCTCCTGATAGCTGGGATTCTCTTTATAAACATCTTTTGTCGGAAGGCTTTAGCTTAAACGAGATGGTGGCTGCGACTGTTGTTGCAGTTAACAAAAAAGGGAATGGATATGATAGCTTGCGAAACAGGATAGTGTTTCCTATCATTGATGTGAGGGGAAATGTTATTGGTTTTGGAGGAAGAGCTTTAGGAGATCAGACACCAAAATATCTAAACTCATCTGATTCTGTTGTGTTTAAAAAAAGCAGGAACTTGTATTCGCTTAACATTGCTAAGGCGACAAAAGAAAAATACTTTTTGCTTGCAGAAGGGTATATGGATGTCGTTTCTGTTGTTCAAGGCGGTTTTGATAATGTTGTCGCAACATTAGGAACGGCTTTAACAGAAGAGCAAGCAAGGCTAATAACGAGATATGTTGATGAAGTGGTCATTTGTTATGATTCAGACGAAGCTGGGCAAAAAGCGACAGCACGAGCAACACAGTTATTAAAATCTGCTGGTGTTGGTGTTAGGGTTGTTGTAATTTCTGGCGCAAAAGATCCTGATGAATATATAAAAAAATATGGCGCAGAGAGGTTTAGGCTGCTTATTGAAAAAAGCGAAACATCAACTGAACATAAGCTTAGAACTTTATCTTTGAAATATGATATAGATAATCCAGAGCAAAAGGCAGAATACCTAAAAGAGCTTTGTAGTTTTGTTGCAGAGCTTAGCAATGCTATTGAGGCTGATGTTTATATAACAAAAACTGCAAGGGAGCTTTCAGTTTCAAAAGATGTGCTTGTGGATACAGTTAATAAGATAAAGAAAGACAAAAAGCGAAAAGTTGAGAACAAGGCGAATAAAGATTTAAAGCCGTATTCGCAACAAATTCCAGCTCTAGCAAAGGATAAGGAAAGGCTTAATAACATAAAATATGCCTATGCTGAGGATAAGATAATTTATTCATTGATTAAGCATTCGCATAAATTTTTAGAGATTAGGTCAGAGATATCTCCTGAGGATTTTGTTACAGAAATTAATAGGGGAATATTTAAATTAGTTTATGATAGACTTTCTGAAAATTTATCAGTTGAGATGATAAGGCTTTCAGAATTTTTAGATAATAACCAAATAGCTAGAGTTTCTTGGCTATTAGCAAACTACAATGATCAAAGCTTTAGTTCCGAGGAATTATTGGAGTTTTGCAAGCTTCTGCTTTCTCATAAAGATGTTAAGACAGCTAGCGAGATTAGAGAGATGTCTAATGATGAATGGGCAGAGCAGATGAAAAAGATTTCAGCGGGTAAAAAATAGGAGGTTTATATTGGTACAGAACAAAAATGAGGCAGTTAAAAATCTGCTTGCAGCAGGAAAAGCGAACGGACAACTAAAAATGAGCGAGATTACAAGCTTGCTTGATGAGGTTGGGCTAGACGTTGAGCAGATGGAGAAAATCCTCGAAATAGCAGAGCAACACAAAATTAAAATCATTGAAGATAGCGATGATATTAAAGAGGTTGCTGAAGAGATAGATGAAACAGCACTAAGTTATAATATAATAAACGATCCTGTTAAAGTTTACCTAAAAGAGATAGGAAATGTTCCTTTGCTTTCAATGGAAAAAGAACAAGAGCTAGCTATTAGAATGGCTCAAGGCGATGAAGTTGCAAAAAGGCTTCTGGCTGAGGCAAATCTAAGGCTGGTTGTTAGTATCGCAAAGAAATATATCGGCAGAGGAATGCAGTTTCTTGATTTAATTCAAGAGGGAAATATTGGCCTTATTAAGGCTGTTGAGAAATTCAATATTGAAAAAGGATTTAGGTTTTCAACATACGCTACATGGTGGATAAGACAAGCGATTACAAGGGCGATAGCCGATCAAGCAAGAATTATTAGAATACCAGTACATATGGTGGAAACAATAAATAAAGTTAAAAAGACACATTCATTATTACTTCACCAAAATGGTCAAGATCCAACACCAAAGGAAATTGCAATCGAGCTTGGAATTACAGAAGAGAAAGTAATTGAAATTTTAAAGATTGCGCAAGACCCAGTTTCTCTTGAAACACCAATTGGTGAGGAAGAGGATAGCCATCTTGTTGATTTTATTGAAGATGAAAATGCACAAGCGCCAGACGAACAAGCATCTAACAGCATGCTAAAAGAACATATAGCAGAAGCTCTATCCTCTTTGAGCGAGAGAGAGGAACAGGTTATTAGACTTAGATTTGGACTTGACGGTAAGCGTTCCCAAACTCTTGAAGAAGTTGGAAAGGAGTTTAACGTTACCAGAGAGAGAATTCGTCAGATAGAAACAAAAGCCCTACGTAAGTTACAGCCTATTATAAGAAAGAAGAAGCTAAAAGACTTTTTGGGAGGTTAGAAAAAATGGCAGCTGATAAAAGTACCCTAATCCAAAATTTACTAGAAAAAGGTAAAACCACTGGCAAGCTCACATCCAAAGAAATAAGCGAGGTATTTAAAGAATTAAACTTTGATGCCAATGAGATAGACAAGCTTTATGAAGCGATAGACAATAACTCAATAGAGATTATTGACAATCTTGAAGAGCCTGAAATGCTTAGTAAAGATGAGATAGAAGTAGAGTTAGTTAGCGATGGTGTGAACATTGATGACCCTGTTAAAGTATATCTAAAAGAGATAGGAAGAGTGCGCCTTTTGACCGCTGAGGAAGAAAGAGCAATTTCTGAAAGAATAATAAACGGTGACCCTGTCGCTAGGCAGATGCTGGCTGAGGCTAATTTAAGGCTTGTTGTTAGCATTGCAAAAAGATATGTTGGCAGAGGAATGCAGTTTCTTGATTTGATACAAGAGGGAAATTTAGGACTTATTAAAGCTGTTGAAAAATATGACCCGAAGAAAGGCTTCAAATTCTCCACCTATTCAACTTGGTGGATAAGGCAAGCTATTACAAGAGCTATTGCCGATCAAGCTCGTACTATAAGAATACCTGTTCATATGGTTGAAACTATAAATCGAGTTAAGAGAGTTAGCTCTCAGCTCCTTCATCTAAATGGAAGAGATCCAACTGTTGAAGAAATTGCAAAGGAGCTAAATCTTCCGATTGAAAGAGTTGGGGAGATAATGCGCTTTGCTTTAGACCCTGTTTCTCTCGAAACGCCGATAGGAGAAGAGGAGGATAGCCATCTTGTTGATTTTATCGAGGATGACAATGCTCCAGCCCCAGCAGATGCTGTTTCAGCAACTTTATTAAAAGAACAGCTTGAGGAAGTGCTTTTAAGCTTAACTGCTAGGGAAGCTGATGTTTTAAGGCTTAGGTTTGGGCTTGATGATGGCATTCAGAGAACTCTTGAACAGGTTGGAGATAAGTTTAATGTTACAAGAGAGAGAATTCGTCAAATTGAAGCAAAGGCGCTAAGAAAGCTTCGCCATCCAAGCAGAAGCAAGAAGCTAAAGGACTTCATAAGCTAACCTATTAAAGGCTATTTTGGTTGCTTTGTGCCTTTTAAAGAAAGGGATGGTTATATATGCATATAACATTAGAGTCCGATTATGCTGTTAGAATAGTTTATTATTTAGCTGGTCGTGACGAAAAAACTGATGCAAAAACAATATCAGAATCGACAGGCGTGCCTTTGAGGTTTTCTCTTAAAATACTGAGGAAATTAGTTGGCAGCGAAATTGTTCGTTCTTACAAAGGCAGCAGAGGAGGATATCAACTCCAAAAGCCGCCTAATGAAATTTCGTTTGCTGATGTTATAGGCTCGGTGGAGGGTGTGTACACTTTTAGCCGCTGCCTTGATCCAGAGTTTGAATGCGAGTGTAATATTTGTGATTGTCGCTTTCAAAAAGTGTATGATGATATTAGCGAGATGGTAAGAGAGAAGCTTGAATCAGTTAAGTTTTCTCAACTAATATAAAAGTGGAAAGTAAAATCCATGATGAAGGTTAGTTAATCTTCTCTCGTATTAGTTTTCAGTTTTGTATTTTCTATTTAAAGTTTAAACGATAAAAATTAAAGGTACAGTGCTTTTTGGGCATTGTACCTTTATTGCTTATATTCGACTTAGTGAAAAATGAAGAATGAATAGTGAATAGTGAAAAATTAATGTATCACTTCGTGATGGATTGAAAATTGTATGCTATATCAAAGCGACACCATTATTATTCACTATTCACTTTTAACTATTCACTTAAATAATCGGAGCGAAGTGGAGATTAATTTATATTAGATTTAGAAGAAATCTAATATAAATTGGTCATGTGGGCACTCCGTTGCCCACGACCTTCAAAATCGCCCCTGCGAGGAATATAAATAATCGTAGTGAAACGGAGATTATTTATATT
>CAYJEV010000024.1:0-22424 GCA_964369265.1 uncultured Oscillospiraceae bacterium | reverse complement strand
CAAAGGGGCAGCCCTTTGATGCTGAAATTTTTTTAAAAAAATTTAGCAAAACTTTTACTCTACCTGACGGAACACTGCAAGTTTATTGCGAAACCCTTTAGTCATTCACCTTTCACCCTTAGTCATTAGCCTAACAAAGCCTGACGGAATACTGGAACTTTAGTTGTAAATTAAAATTCTACTTGAAAAAAGCTTTTAAAAAGTGTAAAATCATAATTGAGAAGGGGTGATACCATGTCAAAAGAAAAAAGATTAACTGAGCTGACAAAATCAGCAGGTTGAGCAGCGAAACTAGGGCCGGGTGCTCTTGAAGATGTTTTAGGAAATCTTCCTAAATTCCATGACGAAAATTTAATTATAGGCTTTGAAACAAGCGATGATGCTTGCGTTTATAGTATATCTGAGGATAAAGTTATGATCCAAACTGTCGACTTTTTCCCTCCAATGCTCGATGACCCATATTTATATGGTCAAATAGCAGCAGCCAACTCCTTAAGCGATATTTACGCAATGGGAGCTTCTCCAACCCTTGCCATGAATTTAATATGTGTGCCAAACTGCCTCTCAAAGCAGACTATTGAAGGCATATTAACTGGTGGACATGATAAAGTTAAAGAGGCTGGTGCAATTATTGCTGGCGGACATACAATTGAGGACGAAGAACCAAAGTATGGGTTATGTGTGACTGGGTTTGCCGATAAAAAGGATATTCTACCAAACAGCACTGCAAAAGAAGGCGATGTTCTAATACTTACAAAACCACTAGGCACAGGCATTCTCTCAACTGCCAACAAAGCTGGGATAACTTCAAAGCAAGACTACGAGGATATGGCAAAAATAATGTCCACCCTTAATAGATATGCTTTTGAAGGAATGAGAGCCGCTGGTGGCGCAAATGCTTGCACAGATGTCACAGGCTTTGGAATGCTCGGTCATACATTTGAAATGGCAAAGGGAAGCGACAAAACAATACGCCTATTCTCCGATAAAATGCCAATAGTTAAATCTGCAATTGAATTTGCTAAGATGGGCATACTACCAGAGGGCGTTTATAATAACTATAACTTCCTTAAAAACCACATTAAAGCAGAAGGCATAAAGCGAGAGATTATAGATATTCTCTGCGACCCGCAAACTTCTGGGGGCTTGCTATTTTCAGTGCCAGAACATAAAGCGCAGAAGCTATTAGACGAGCTTAGCGGCAGAACCTTATGTAGCGCTGTTGTTGGCGAGGTTGTTTCAAAGAAGAATAGTTTTATCGAAATATTATAAAATTTACTAAAGAGCGATTAGTGTAAAACTTTCGCTCTTTTTATTATAATATGTTTTATAGATTTTGTCTATAAGTGAAATGAGATTTTATCATATTTACTTTTTAGGAAATTTATGCTACAATAAAACTATAACATAAAAGGAGGAATGTATTGTGGTTTATATGATTTTTCTAGCTTTGGTGTCAATATTTTGGTGTCTGACTATTGCAATTGGTGGAGATGTTGCTAATTTTATTGATATCTCATCACTAACAGTCTTGCTTGTACCTTGCCTATTAGCGTTGTTTGCGACAAAGTCGTTTGGTGATTTTAAAAATGCTGTTGTTTTTATGTTCAGGCCAAACCAATTTTCTTTAAAGGAATGTAAGCAAGCAAGACAATCTGTGCATTTAGTTATTTTATCATTGTTTTTCTCTAGCATATTATCGTTTGCAGTTGGTGTAGTTAATTCGTTTTCTACTATGAATTTATCAGCTCTCGATGATGTGTATATTATTCTTGTAACAATAGCCATTGCGCTTATATCTATTGCATATTTCGCTTACTTCGCAACAATATTACTGCCAATTAGCTTTTCATTAAAAAAGCATATAATATCAGCTGAAACTCAAGTTATCAAGCTTTCAAAATCAAATGTTAGTGCTGATTAGAATATCTAAATACAATCGGGGAAGACAAAAATAAAAAGGTCGAGGTGTGTATGAGAAAATATTTAATTTTAGCAATGATTTTAATGTTAACTGCTTGCAGTAATGAGGCAGCTTCTTCTGAAATGGAAAAAAGCAGTATGACCCAGCCATCTTCTGGTGTGATAGATAGCCCAATTCACAGTATATCCGAAGGTGAAATTCCAACAGTATCGGAGTTTTATTCAGTTGAAAGCATGACTGACCCTAAAATGGCAGAATACAGGAGCGAGGTCATTGATAGCATTAATGCTATTACCAATGAAATGCTTCCAGCTGTAATTGTAGAAGAGGTTGTCCAGTTGATTAGAAAGACTGATCCTGAAAAGTTGTCAACAGTCAATGCTGAGATATTTTTTAATGATGATTTAGTTATATATGGCTTTGATGAAAAGGATTATAAGAATGCAGATATAGTAATTACTATTGTTGATAAAGGTCTTGATAGGTCTATATGGCAGGATGTGTTAGAAAACTTTCTAAAAGACAATTTATATTTGGAGCTAAGAGCAAGAGAGATTGAGGTTCTTTTTGTCAATGAGGCTGGCGAGCTTTTATATGGTTATGGCTTAAATCCATTTATTGATGGAACTGCCGATTATAATGCAACGCCGTCTTTATCAGAGGGAACATTAACAGAGATAACCGAGTATAGAGCGGTGCAAACGATATTTAATGAAATTGAAGCGGTTAATGCTGCATATTTTTCTGGTGATGATAAAGTATATCCGCCAAGCAATGTTTCTTTGATTTCAACTTCTGTCAATCTTGAAAGCGGAGAGTTTTTAGTTGAGCTAGATATTTTTGAATATGACATATCAAAAACAGAGCAAGAGAATTTACAGTTATTTGAGGATGTATTTTTGAAGATAAAAGAGAAGCTCGTTTCAGAAAATTCTGATTTTATTGCGAGAGAGCAGATTAAAACAATCACTTTCAGTGCAACAGCGCTTTCGTATGGTAGCTCTCCAATAGTTGCAAGCTTTTCATTATAAAACAAAAAAGCCCTGTTGCGATAGTGCAACAGGGCTGTGTTATTAGGTGGCGGGAATATGTGGGAATTGAACCCACCTAAGCAGTTCTTCACTACTATTACCGGTTTTGAAGACCGGAGGGCACACCAGCACCCATCTACTCCCAAAATACTTATACCATATCTGAATGTAAAAATCAAGAGGTATTTGCATATTTATTTTGAAAATTATAAATAAAACTCTAATTATGTATCTTGATACTTAATCACATTTAGTTAATTTTGCAAAAGCAGCCATAACCTTTTTAACGCCTTTAGTATCAAAATTAATCTCTACTAAATGGTCGCCGCCCATAGCTTTAACTGAAATTACAGTCCCTCGCCCAAAAGAAGAGTGATTAACAACATCTCCAGCAACAATATCAAATGGCTTAACAAGTGCCTTTGGCTTGCTGAAAGAGTCGCCTCTATTTAATGCTGTGGAGCTAGAAGCAGATGTATTAGCTTGGGACTGAGAAACTTTTCTTCCCATAGTTGCAACAAGCTCTGCTGGTATCTCTCTTAAAAAGCGAGATTCTCTTGACGGTGCAGTTCTGCCAAACATCATTCTTGAACCAGTGCTGAATAGGAATAGCTTTTTCTTAGCTCTAGTTATTGCAACATAAGCAAGCCTTCTTTCCTCTTCAATATCTTCCGTAGTATCTAGGCTTCTAATGCTTGGGAAGATGCCTTCTTCAAAAGCGGCTAGGTAAACATTGTTAAACTCAAGCCCCTTTGCAGAGTGAATTGTCATTAATACAACCCTATCATCGCTGCTCTCTAATGTGTCAAGATCGGTATAAAGCGCAATTTCTTCAAGGAAGCCCGATAAACTAGGCTCTTGCGAGCTTTGCATATATCTGATGATGTTGTTCTTAAGCTCACCCAAGTTTTCTGTTCTAGTTTGCTCAGTTGCTTTATCAAGTTTTAGTGATTCTAAATATCCGCTCTCTTTTAGCATATCATCATAAACTTCGTCCAGAGGCTTTGTAGCTAGGCTGTTTCTTAATGAAGTTATTAGTGTGGCAAACTGTACTAAGCCTTTTTCGGCTCTCTTTAAGTTGCTGTAGGACTGCGCATTTGCTGCAACAGTCAGCCTGCTAATCCCTTCATATTCGGCAATTTCAGCCACCTTAAGCATGCTGCTATCTCCAACACCTCGCTTAGGCTCATTTATAACTCTCTCTAGCCTTAAATTATCATTTGGATTGTTAATTAGATGAAGATAAGCAAGGGCATCTTTAATTTCTTTTCTGTCATAGAACTTTGCACCGCCAACAATTTTGTATGGTATTTTTGCATACACCAAAGCTTGCTCAATTACGTTTGATACTGCATTCATTCTATAAAGAATAGCATTATCGCCATATCTAGCACCATTTTTAACCTCAGTATTTATCATGTCAGCAATCACTGTTGCTTCATTTCTCTCATCATAAGCTAAATACTTAACGATGTCCTCGCCAGCCTTGCTTTCAGTCCAAAGGTTTTTACCTTTTCTGCCTTTATTATTTTTAATAACTGCATTGGCAGCGTTAAGGATAACAGAGGTGCTTCTATAGTTTTGCTCAAGCCTTATAACAGTCGCCTCTGGATATACTTCCTCAAAGTTTAGTATATTCTCAATAGTCGCTCCTCTAAAGCGATAAATGCTTTGATCGTCATCTCCAACAACACATAAGTTCTTATGCTTTTTAGCTAGAAGGGATATAAGCATAAACTGAGCGTGGTTTGTGTCTTGATATTCATCAACAAATATGTATTTAAATCTATTATGATATTTTTCGAGTATTTCTGGTTCAGCCTTAAACAGCTTCACTGTAAGAACAATAATATCATCAAAGTCAACTGCATTTGCTTTTTTAAGTTCAGCTTGATATTTTTTATAAATCTCGCCAATTTTAAGCTTTCTTGGCTCATTTTTATTTATTGATATAAATTCAGCTGGCTCGCAAAGCTCGTCCTTTGCCCTTGATATTTCAGAAGCAACTGCCCTAGCTGGGAACATCTTATCGTCTAAATTCATGTCTTTTATGATGGATTTTATAACACGAGATTTGTCGTCCTCATCATAAATAGTGAAGTTTCTATCATAGCCAAGATAGCTAATTTCGCTCCTTAGAATTCTAAGGCAAGCGCTGTGGAAGGTGGCAGCCCAAATATCCTGAGCTAAATCTTCTCCAAGCATTAGAGAGAGCCTTTCTTTAAGCTCTGCTGCCGCTTTGTTAGTGAAGGTAATTGCTAGAACTTGCCATGGCTTTGGGCGAGAAACAGAAAGCATATCCGAAAGAACTTCCATATCAACAGCCTCATTCTCGCCAGCATTTAAAACAGCCTCAAGGGAGGAGATAGTATTTTCGTCAATTTCAGTATACACTTTATCGCTTTCATAGCCTTCTCCAAAAAGGAGCAAGTTCGCTATTCTATTGACAACAACAGTTGTTTTTCCGCTTCCTGCACCAGCTAAAATTAGTAGTGGTCCGTTTATAGTGAAAACAGCTTTTCGTTGCATATCATTCATTTTTGAGAAACGTTTTTCAATAATCTCTTTTCGAAGAGATAGGAATTTTTCTTTAAGGTTCATAAAATAGTCCTTTCACAATCTGATAATAAGTAGTATAACACAATTCACTTAGATATAAAAGGGATAATTTTAGCTTTTTTTCTTAGTTATAACTGTAAACTTTTCGTTAATAAGCCATAATAGTAGTATTAACTGTTGACTAACACCTATAAAATTTTTTATAATGAATATAAGTGTACTTTAATATTGAGGAGGTAACATAATTATGAGAGTTAATAAGGTTTTTAAGAAGATATCAAGCCTTTTAGTTTGTTTCTTTTTAATGATAATAACTATAATGCCAGCAAATGCAATACTGCCCAATTTGTATTTGTATGGTGAGGCGGCTATTTTAGTTGATGCTGAAACTGGTCAGGTGCTTTTTGAAAAAAATGCGCACAGGCTTTTAAACCCAGCCAGCCTTACTAAAATAATGACCTCTTTAATCGCAATGGAGCATTCAGATGGCGATGATATTGTAACAGTAACAAGAGAAGCGCTATATCTTCCCTCAGACTCGAGCGCTGCTGGTATTGAGCCTGGCCAGCAATTTAAAATGTCAACTCTGCAATATGCACTAATGTTGCCATCTGGTAACGATGCTGCAAATGCAATAGCAATACATATCTCTGGTTCAGTTGAAGAGTTTGCTAAGCTTATGAACGAGAAGGCAGAGGAGCTGGGGCTTCAAAGCAGATTTGAAAATCCACATGGCTTAACTGGCGATAACCACAAATCAACTGCATATGACCTTGCGCAAATAACGGTTGAGGCGATGAAGTATCCAGAGTTTCAAGATTATTCTGGGCAGTTTTATGTTGAGGAATATGAGCTAACAACAAACGAAAAATACTATCTAACCCATACACACAGAATGATCAAGGGAAATGATGCATATTATGACCCAAATGTAATTGCTGGAAAAACAGGCTGGACTAGCGATGCTGGTAACTGCTTGATGACAGTGTATGAAAAAGATGGAAAGCAGCTTATCGCTGTTGTGTTAAATTCAGATTCTGATGAGATTCAAAAAGCAATATATGTTGACACTGAAAACATAATAAACTATGGCTACAATAACTTCCAAAAGCATGAGCTAGAGATAGCTGCTGGCACTCTTGCAAAGGGAGATTACTATGGCAGCGATGATTCATTATATGAAGTTAGCCTTGCTAATGATGGGGTTAAGTATAGTGTGTGGGCGCCTAATGGAATAGATGATGTTAGCCTAAAGATTTTAAGCCCAGAAGTTGCTGACTGGAGCGAAGTTTCAAGCTATCCTCAAAAAACAGAGGTTTATGTTGATATAGCGGGCAGTATTTCAAGCTCGCCAATAGCATCAGTTGAAGTAATACCTTGGATTGCCCCAAAAGTAAACCCGAAAAAAGCTTCAACAACAAGAAATATATCAAGCTCAATTCTCACAACTCTTAAAGATAGAAGCGCTGGATTTTTGCCAATGATTTTAATCCTTGCAGCATTAACACCAGTTTTCCATCAAGAAAAAGAAAGAGTTAGAGTTATTGGCAGATAATAAATAATTTTTAAGTATAGGATACAGAATAGGAGAATAAATGTCTAAATCGTCTGAAAATATAAGGAATTTTTGTATTATAGCTCATATTGACCACGGCAAGAGCACACTTGCTGATAGAATCTTGGAGCTAACGCAAACTGTTGCAAAGAGGGATATGGATGCCCAGCTTCTCGATAACATGGATATTGAGAGGGAGAGAGGAATAACAATTAAGGCTAGAGCTGTTAGGCTTAATTATAAGGCTAAAAACGGCGAAGATTATGTTCTTAATCTAATTGACACACCAGGGCATGTCGACTTTAACTATGAGGTAAGCCGTTCTCTTGCAGCTTGCGAGGGCGCAATACTAATAGTCGATGCCTCTCAAGGCATTGAAGCTCAAACTCTAGCAAACACATATCTTGCAATTGAGCATGATTTGGAGCTAGTTCCTGTTATAAATAAAATTGACCTTCCATCTGCTGATCCAGAAAGAGTTTCTCATGAGGTTGAGGATGTTATTGGCATACCAGCCCTTGATGCACCAAGAATTTCTGCTAAGATGGGAACAAATATTGATGAGGTGCTAGAGAGAGTCATCAGCGATATCCCAGCGCCAAAGGGAGATGTTGATGCTCCTCTTAAGGCTCTAATCTTCGATTCCTATTATGATAGCTATAAAGGCGTTATTGTTTATATGCGTGTTATGGAGGGAAAGATTGTTCCTGGAATGAAGGTTCGCATGATGGCGAGTGGAGCTGAATATCAAGTTGTTGAATGCGGATATCTTGGTGTTAATGGTTTAGTTCCTTCTGGTAGCATTGAAGCAGGAGAGGTTGGATACTTCTCTGCAAGCATTAAAACTATAAAAGACACTACAGTTGGAGATACTATAACATCTTGCGAAAATCCAGCAACTGAGCCACTAGATGGCTATAGAGAGGTTGTGCCAATGGTTTTCTGCGGTATTTACCCAGTTGATGGCGCAAAATATCCTGATTTAAGAGATGCTCTTGAAAAGCTTCAATTAAACGATGCCTCCTTCACTTTTGAGGCAGAAACTTCAAAGGCTTTAGGCTTCGGCTTTAGATGTGGTTTCTTAGGTCTTCTTCACATGGAGATAATTCAGGAGAGAATTGAGCGTGAATATAACCTAGACATCATCACAACAGCTCCAAGTGTTATCTATCACTTAACACTTAATGATGGCACAACTCTAAAAATCGACAACCCAACTAACTATCCAGATCCTGCAACAATAGCCTCTTCAGAAGAGCCTTTCATTAAGGCTAGCATATTAACACCAAGCCATTATATTGGCAATATTATGGAGCTATGTCAAGAGCGTCGAGGAACTTATATTGACACAAAATATCTTGACGAAAGCAGGGTTGAGCTTCATTATGAACTGCCACTGAATGAGGTTATATATGACTTTTTTGATAGCTTAAAATCTCGTACAAAAGGCTATGCTTCATTTGACTATGAGCTTTCTGGCTACAAAACTTCTAAGCTTGCTAAGCTTGACATACTGCTAAATTCCGAGATAGTCGATGCGCTTTCCTTCATTGTACATGCCGATAGGGCATATCCTAGAGGCAGACGTTTAGCCGAAAAGCTAAAGGAGCAAATTCCTCGCCAAATGTTTGAAGTTCCAATTCAAGCTGCTATTGGCGGCAAGGTAATTGCTCGTGAAACAGTTAAGGCGATGAGAAAAGACGTTCTTGCAAAATGTTATGGCGGCGATATCACTCGTAAAAAGAAATTGCTTGAAAAACAAAAAGAAGGTAAAAAGCGTATGCGTCAGCTAGGTTCTGTTGAAGTTCCTCAAGAGGCGTTTATGGCGGTGTTAAAGCTTGACTAAACTAGGAATTTATATTCACATACCATTTTGCGAATCAAAATGCCCTTATTGTGATTTCTATTCTATAGTTCCAACATCATCAAGAGAGCTTGATGAATATATAATCTCTTTAAAGCAATATATTAAGACCTCTCCATATTCTGGGGAGGTCGATAGTATATACTTTGGTGGTGGAACTCCTTCGCTAATGGGGGCAGATAGATTAGGGCAGATTGTTAAGGAAATAAAGAGCAGTTTTAATGTTAGTAGCGAAGCCGAAATAACATTAGAAGCAAATCCATCTTCAATAGACGATTTTGAGGGCTATTTAAAGGCTGGTTTTAATCGAATTTCATATGGTGTGCAGTCGACAAATGATAGCACCTTGAAGCTGTTAGGCAGACGACATTCTGCAAAAGAAGCTTTTTCTGCTGTTAATAATGCACGAGAGGCTGGGTTTAGCAATATTTCAGTTGACTTAATGGCTGGAGTACCGAATACTAGCTTAGAAGATTTATCTAAAGATATAGACAAACTGACCTCCCTTCCAATCTCGCATATTTCAGTTTATCTATTAAAGCTTGAAGAGGGAACAGTGTTTAAAAAGCGATATAATGACTTAGACGATGATTTTTTGAGCGACTCATACATTCTATTATGTGATAAGTTAAAAGCTTTAGAGTTTGAGCATTATGAGATATCTAACTTTTGCAAAGAGGGTAAAAAGAGCAGACACAACTTAAAATACTGGCAACTTGAAAATTATTTAGGCATTGGGCCATCGGCACATAGCTTTATTGATGGTAAAAGATTTTATTTCGATTCTGATCTTAATAAATTTCTAAACTCATGCTGGAATGATATTATACTTGATGGCGAGGGCGGAGATGAAGAAGAGAAAATAATGCTCTCTTTAAGGCTATCAGAAGGAATAGATATATCTTTGCTAGGAGAAAAGGCAAAAAGAAAACTCCCGCTTTTTGAGCGAGAGGGTTTAGTGGAAATGGTTGATAATCGGATTAGTCTGACGACAAAAGGCTATTTAATGTCAAACAGCATAATATCCGAACTAATATAAAAGAAAGAGGAAACAAGGATGAAAATTGGATTTATTGGCGCTGGACAGATGGCAGAGGCTATTTTTAGTGGGCTTTTAAGAAGCGAGATTTTTAAAAGCGACGAAGTGTATTTAACTGATATTTCAAAGCCTCGACTAGACTTAATGAAAGAAAAGCATGGAGTTAGCAATATCTTTATCGCTGATGATGATGGCTATGAGAAGGTAATCGCAGATTGCGATTTAATTATGTTCTCTATAAAGCCTCAGTTTGCTTCTGATTTGCTTGCAAAAATTGGAACGAAATTTAGAAAAGAGCAAACTGTCGTTTCAATAATGGGGGGCGTTCCTCTATCTTTTCTTGAAGAAAAAATTCACAACAGCAAGATTGTTAGAGTTATGCCAAACACACCAATGCTAGTTAACGAAGGCGCTTCTGGCATTGCTTTAGGAAGAGGTTGTGGCGATGCTGAAGGCAACTTAATGAAAAAGCTATTTAGTGCAGTTGGAACTTGCTACATACTGCCAGAAAGCTTAATTGACCCATTAACAGGCGTTAGTGGTGCAGGGCCGGCTTACTGCTATATGTTTATTGAAGCTCTTGCTGATGGCGGCGTTAAGATGGGGCTTCCTCGCCAAATGGCAATGGAGCTTGCAGCACAAACTCTAATTGGTTCAGCGAAGATGGTGCTTGAAACAGGAGAACATCCTGGCAAGCTAAAAGATAATGTATGCTCACCAGGAGGCGGAACAATCGCTGGGGTGTATGCGCTAGAAAAAGGAGCTTTTAGAGCAACTGTCATTGATGCTGTTGAGGGATGCATCACAAGAATGAGAGAGGTTGGCAAAAACGCATAACTGAATTCTCTATTGCAAAAATAAATTTGAGCTCTTTAAGCTCTCATATATAGTGGAGATATGTTCATCCGAAAGGCTGAATATCTCCATTATTTTTTTGTCAAGTTTTTCATAAAGTTCTAATTTGTTAGTTGGGTTTAATAGTAGCTTATCGACTAAGGCTATAATATCATTTTGAGTTTTGATGTCTGCATATGGGATTGGTATGCTTTCGATATGAGAACGAAGGACTTTGACTGAATTATACAGCTTTTTTGTGTAAAACTGCGATGCTCTTGAATTGAGTATAGCTAGAATATACTTGCAATCAAGCCCTGAAATTTTTGGTATAACAATATTAGCGCTGTTTAGTGTTAGCGTTTGTTTATCATCATATGTAAATATTAGTGCACTAGAGATAAAGCGATAGATTAGCTTAGGAGAGCTGCGATATAGATGTGTTGGAGCAACTTGTTGAAAGCTTTCAGGAGAGAATTTAATAAACTGCTCGCCTTGTTTTATTCCATATTTATAGATATTACTGCCCTTTAGTATAACTTCATGTCCTTCCTCTAATCTGCTAGAGATAAATTTATTATTATCTCCAGTAACAATTCCTAAAGCAAATTCTGCGTTATTTTTTAAAGACTTAGTATTTTTAAGCCTTTTAATATGCCTAATACAGTCAAATTCACTATCTGTGACATTAAAATACCATTCGCTAACTCCCCATAGTCTAGAGTGGTTGATATAGTATGTTGAAGTTTTATCGCTTACTAAACATTTACTTTTAGCACCATCAGATTTTTGAATGCATAAAAATATTGATGGGCAGTTGACTTTGTGAAAGACCTCTCCTAAATAATGCACAAACTTGAACTTACAACTATCAGAAATAATTCCTCTAATAGTCGAATGTGACGAAACATTTGTGATAGACTCAGGCAATACAAAAGCTATATATCCATCTTCTTTTATGATTTGCAGGCTTTTTTCTAGAAAGAGGTCAAAAGAATCAACGCTTTTGCTCTTGCCACAAATAAAATGCTTTGAATTATATTTCTTTTCTTCAATAGAAAAATCATAACCCCAAGGAGGATTTCCGATAATAATATCAAACTGCTCATTTGGAGTGTATTTTAAAGTGTCTACACATTTAAAGTTACTATATAAGTTTTGGAGTGTTACAGTATTATCGCATAAAAATACATTTATCCTCGCAATCGTTATGCTAATACTATCATTATCATATCCAAACAAATAATTAGGCGAAATTCCGCTTTCTATCATATTTATAATGAAATTACCTGTTCCACAACAAGGGTCAAGTATTTTTTTTTGCTTAATTTTACAGTTAGAAGAAACTTCGGAAATTAAGCTTTTAACAACTTTATATGGAGTAAAGTATGCGCCTTTTGATTTTCGGTTGCCAATATCTCTAAGCGAAATATAAGCTAGCCCCAAAATATCTTGATAAGGATGATATTTTAGAGTTGTGTTTAATAATGGTAATATCTTTTTATTACCGCAAAACTTGCTATGATTTTGTAGCAAGTCAATTATCAAAAGCTTGAAAGTATCGTCTATATCTGTTCTATCTTTAAAGCTGTGCAGGACATTACCATCAGCAGTAATATTATTTTTTTGCAGATAGAGCTGAATAGCAAAATTAGCTAATATCTCTCTAAGCTCGTTTTCTTTGATTTTAAAGCTTAAGTTTGGTAATATGCTCTGAATAATGTCAATGTTTTCAGCGCTATCAATATAGTCATGATACAAGCTCTTGCCGCTAGACATTTTTTTGTTTCGGCGATTTTTAAGCTTACTAGAGCTTTCAGATAACAGCTCAAAGGAGATTTTTTCTATATATGTTTTGTCAAACATATAAGGAATATCGCTACTTAATGGTTTTAACTTACCAAGCTTAATCCAGTTGCGACCTGTTGCTAATGATATATTTAATTTATTGCAAACTTCATTTAAAGATAGGTGATTATTTTGACTTTCCATAAGATTTCCTTTCGGCATAAAGATAGAGCTACTAAATTTAAGAATTTTAATATAATATAAAATTAAGTCAAGAATTAAATAGCTTAAATAAGTAATTAATCACAAAAAGGCTCTCTTTTAATAAGAAAGCCTTTAACTTGCTTTAAGGAGTCAGCTCTGCTTTAACTCCAACTTTTGTAACCCAGTTTTCGCTAATTCCTTTATCCACTAGTATTTGCCCTGTTCTTAAATTAATGTAAAACACAAATGAGTTATATTGAGCCTTACCAGAAACATAGGCAACAGCAGCAGATTGTGGGCGCTCAATTAAGCTTTCATCAAGCGTTCCATCAGCTTTATTCCAGCCCATTACATTAGCAATAATCGATTGCATCTCTGCATCTCTTTGAGTGCCACTAAGGCTCGGAACTCCATTTGCTCCAACAGGTGCAGTACCGATATGCATGTTCATTGTGTTGTTGTTGCTTGTGTCATATCCCCATTTAAAAGCGTACCACTCGGCGTTATTAGTGTGAGTGCCACTATTTAAGTCTGTAACTGCAACAGTTGCAGCACGCATATAGTTAGTGGCGATTTGAAGGTCATTTGTCTCTCTTGCCCTCTCAACATATCTTAAATACTGAGGCGCTAACACACCAGCGAGAACTGCTATTATTGCAACAACTATAATTAGTTCAACTAATGTAAAGCCTTTGTTTGATTTTAGTATTGATTTATTGTTCATTTGAAACCTCTTTATTGATAGTTTAATAAAACACTAAGGAGCTGGTGTTATTTTGACACCTATTTGATCCACCCAAATGTTCTTCTCTCCGTCGATAGAATGATAAGCTGCTACAATCTCTCCAGAAGAAGGGCTGATATGGAAAGCAAAATTATTTTGTGACCCAGCAGCAGACTCAACTTTATCCATAACTGCATACCAATCCCCATTGCTGCTTTTGGTTGCAGTATAGCCCATAATACCAATAATGCCGTTTTGAAGCTCCTCAAGGTCGGTCATTTTTGCAGTGGGGTAATCGGATAAGGTTGGGCGAAGAGCGGAAACTCTAGCGCCACCAGAGGCATCTCTAACTAAAATCCAGTTGTGGTAGGTAGAGCTTTCATCATATCCAGTTGCCCACAGCACCTCAATTATAGCGTCAGGTGGAACATTACTTTTAGGGTCAGCAATTGCAACAGTTGCAGCTTTAACTAAGCTTGTGGCAATTTGTAAATCGTTTGATTCTTTTGCCCTCTCAACATATCTTAAATACTGAGGCGCTAACACACCAGCAAGCACCGCTATTATTGCAACAACTATAATTAGTTCAACTAATGTAAAGCCTTTGTTATTTTTGTTCATTTGATTATCTCCAAAATTATATTTTATTAGGTTTCATTGTAATATAATGTTTGTCAAAAGTCAAGATAAAAAGTTAATAAAAAATGAACAATTACCAATAATTTACTCTGCTTTATATTTATTGCCTTCACTCCAACAATCTCCAATAACCTTACCAGTGCTTAGGTATTTTCTATTTGGCATTTCAAATAATATAGGACCAGCTTTTTCATAATCAATTTTGCCATCCTCATTTAGTATTTCCTCATGCACATAAGTAGCTACTGGTCTAACTATAAAATTATCATGAAATTCAGTTTCATAATTATCAATCAGCTCACACTCCATACTAATAGGAGATTTTGTTATAAGAGGTGCATTTTTTAGTTCTCCTAAGAAATACTCAAAAACGTTTGATTTGTCTGTTGTTTTACCAGATTTCATACCAACATAATCAGTTTCAACAATCATGCTTTCATTTGCAACATTGATAGAGAGAGTTTTGTTCTCTTTGATGAACTGATTTGTATAGTGCGCTTTATTCATGCTAATAATTATCTCTTCAACTGCAATAGGAGAGATATGTGCAATGTTTATCCAAGTTGGTTTTCCATTTGCCATTGTGCCAACTATTGTCACAGGATTTGGACATAATGCATTTACTTTGCCAATATTTTTAATCATAATTATCTTTCCTCATATTCTAATTTGTAGATATTTAATAGTAGGGATATAAAGTTATCTAGAAGAATTCATCTCCGCTTTTATGGCCCATATTTGGATGAAAATCAAAGCGAACAACTCCAACAGGAATTTTGTAGTCAACAGCTTCTGCAATCATGGCAACGCCTCTGTGACCAAATCCAGCGCATAGTTCAATTCCACCATAGTTATCTGCATATAGCTCTCTTGATACCTCTACAGCCTCTTCATAGCTTTTAACACCAATTGTAGTTAGAATAACTGATTGTGTTGTAACTTCAGAGCGGCTAACTTTTGGATCTGCGCCTTTTGCTAAAAATATAAATGCTGCTTTAAACATATGTTTTCTCCTTTAAATTGATTTTTGTTTCAGTATAACATAATTTTATGAATTGTACAAGTGAAGGAGAGATGATATGAATTTGTAATTGCATGCATTTATAATCAAATGGTAATAGTTTCAAGTAATAAAAAAGAACCCCACTGAATGAGGTTCTTTGTATATAAGAAATAATAATTATCTCTTGGAGAACTGAGGAGCACGACGAGCGGCTTTAAGACCGTATTTCTTTCTCTCCTTCATTCTTGGGTCACGAGTTAGGAAACCAGCAGCCTTAAGCATAGGTCTCATTTCATCGCCAGCGTTTAGAAGCGCACGAGAAACACCATGACGGATAGCACCAGCTTGGCCAGAAACACCACCACCAGAAGCAGTACAAACGATATCGTACTTCTCACCAGTTTCAGTTAGAACAAGTGGTTGACGAACAACAAGCTTAAGAGTCTCAAGACCGAAGTAGTCATCGATATCTCTGCCGTTAATAGTTATTTTACCAGTACCAGCGTATAGTCTTACACGAGCAACGGAGCTTTTTCTACGACCAGTGCCGTAAAGGTAAGGCTTAGTATTATACATAAAAAAGTTCCTCCTTTAAGCGTTGTAAACAATAGGCTTTTGAGCTTCTTGTTTGTGGTTAGCGTCACGGTAGATACGTACTCTTGTTAGAGCAGAACGACCTAGAGTGTTATCTGGAAGCATACCCTTAACAGCAAGCATCATAGCTTTCTCTGGGTTATTCTTCATAAGAGCGGAATACTTAGTTTCCTTTAGTCCGCCAACCCAACCGGAATGGTGGTAGTGAACTTTTTGGTTTAGCTTGTTACCAGTTAGAACTGCATCAGCAGCGTTGATGATAATAACATGATCACCGCAGTCAACGTTTGGAGTAAAGATAGGCTTATGCTTACCACGAAGAATAGCAGCAGCAGTAGCAGCAGTACGACCAAGGGACTTGCCAGCAGCGTCAATGATATACCAGGATCTGTTTATTTCAGATACTTTTGGAATAAATGTAGACATAGTTTACCTCCTAAAAATTTACCTATAGACTATAGGGTCAAGCCCTACATATCAAGATTACTTTGATATTTTAATATAAAATAGATGCTTTGTCAATAGGGAAATTGAATTATTTTAATTTACAAGACTAGAGCTTCGTTTTTCGCTTGTTTTCTCTCGTTTTCTTCTGTTTTCTCAAAAGGCAAATTAGAAAATAATTATAATTAAACTCTTTTTGCAAGCATTTCAGAGTATTTTTCTCTAAATTCTAAGAAACTATCATTATCTATAGCCTCTCTAATCTTCTCCATAAGTGTGTTATAGAAGTATAGATTGTGAGATACAGCTAATCGCATTCCTAAAGATTCCTTAGCTCTTAGAAGATGGCTTATATACGCCCTTGAATAGTTTTTGCAAGCAGGACACTCGCATTCATCATCAATAGGCGAAGGATCGTTTTTATATTTAGCGTTGTTAAGATTGATGTTGCCTTTCCATGTAAATAAGTAGCCGTGTCTTGCATTTCTGCTAGGCATAACGCAGTCAAACAAGTCAACGCCTCTATATACCGCTTCAATAATGTTTGAAGGAGTACCAACGCCCATTAAGTATCTTATTTTTTCTTCTGGCATATGTGGTTCAACTGTATCTATAATTCTATACATATCTTCATGTGACTCTCCAACAGCTAGTCCTCCAATAGCGTAGCCATCTAAATCTAAGGCAGCAATATCGTTCATATGCTTAATTCTGAGGTCTTCGTAAGTAGAGCCTTGGTTTATGCCAAATAGGAGTTGATTTTTATTGATAGTATCTTCAAGGGAGTTTAGTCTTTGCATTTCGTTTTTGCAACGTACTAGCCATCTTGTCGTTCTTTCAATAGATTTAGCAGTGTATTCATATGTTGCTGGATTTTCAATGCATTCATCAAACGCCATTGCAATGCTTGCCCCAATAGAGGACTGGATTTGCATGCTCTCCTCTGGGCCCATAAATATCTTATGTCCATCAATATGTGATTTGAAGGTTACGCCTTCTTCTGTGATTTTTCTTAGTGAAGAAAGGGAAAAAACCTGAAATCCGCCACTATCAGTTAGTGTTGGCTTAGTCCAGCCAGTAAATCCGCCAAGTCCACCTAGCGCTTTAACAGTGCCCTCGCCTGGACGCAGATGCAGGTGATAGGTGTTAGAAAGCATAACCTGACATTTTAGCTCTTCTAAATCATGGGCTGAAATGCCTCCCTTTATTGCAGCAGATGTTGCAACATTCATAAAAGCTGGGGTTTGAAAAGTTCCGTGAACAGTTTTGAACTCTCCTCTTCTAGCTTTTCCATCTTTTTTAATTAAACTATACATTGTTTTCCTCCAAAGTTGTGATAAACATAGCATCACCAAAACTATAAAATCTATAATCTTCTTTTATTGCCATCTCATAAGCGTTTAGGACATTCTCTCTGCCAGCTAAAGCAGATATTAGCATTATTAGTGTTGATTCTGGCAGATGAAAGTTTGTTATCATAGCATCAATAACATTTAGTTTTTTGCCAGGATAGATAAAAATATCTGTGTTTCCGCTGCACTCTTTCATCTCGCCATAATCTCTAAACACAGACTCAAGCGTTCTGCAAGAAGTTGTACCAACAGCGATAACTCTTCCACCATTTTGCTTTGTGATGTTAATAAGCTCGGCTGTTTCTTTTGGCATGTAATACTGCTCTTTATGCATTACATGCTCTTCAATTTCGTCCGATTTAACTGGACGAAATGTACCAAGTCCAACATGCAGAGTAACAAAAGCCACCTTAACTCCCATAGCCCTAATTTTATCAAGAAGAGCATCAGTGAAGTGTAGTCCTGCTGTTGGGGCAGCAGAAGAGCCTGGAACAAGTGAATATACAGTTTGGTATCTGCTTTTGTCTTCCAGCCTTTCGGTTATGTAGTGCGGAAGAGGCATATTTCCTATTCGCTCTAATATCTCAAGCAGAATGCCGTCATATGAAAGACGAACAATTCTGTTACCTCCCTCAACTACCTCTAGTATTGTCGCTGTTAAGAGTCCATCGCCAAAAACAACCTCTGTTCCAATTTTGACCTTCTTTCCAGGCTTAACCATAACTTCCCAAAGGTCATTTCCCTTATCTTCTAGTAGTAAAAATTCTATATTTGCCCCTGTATCTTTCTTTGTGCCAAATAGTCTTGCTGGGATAACTTTAGAGTTATTTAATACAAGAAGATCTCCTTCTTTGAGGAAGTCTGTAATTTGATAGAACTGTCTATGAAGAGTTTCGCCTGAATTTTTATCAAGCAGAAGCAGCTTAGACATATCTCTTTTTTGAGCTGGGGTTTGAGCGATTAGTCGCTCTGGCAACTCAAAATAAAAGTCACTTCGTTTCATTTAATGCTCCATTCTGCCACTCAGCATGGCAAATTTTTAAAGTTTTTAGCTCTTATCAGCTGAGTAAAGAATGATAAGAACGTTATTGTGCAAAGTGTAATCGGGTTTGTGAGTGCGTAGCCTCTTTTCTTTTTACGAATACACCGAAATTTTATTGCATACATTATATATAGTAACACAGTATATCGTCAGTTTCAAGGGAGGTGAAGAAAGTTGAATAATATATATCGTGTATCTGTGCTTGGGGCGACAGGACTTGTTGGGCAGAAGGTTATAGAGCTTATCAAGAAACATCCATATTTTAGCTTGAATGTTATTGCAGCTTCCGACAAAAGCAGAGGCAAGATCTTTATGGGAATGCCAGTTCATTCAATAGAAAAGGATATAGAATATATAGCTAGCAATTCTGATATAGTGTTTAGTGTGTTTTCTGAAAGCAAAGAGAAGACAAAGGAGATAGAGGAGGAGTATGCAAAGAGGGGTGTTGCTGTTGTGTCATGCTCTAGCGCAAATAGGCTTATAGAAGATGTCCCTATGATAATTCCAGAGATTAACCATAGCCATTTCGAGCTTATTACAGAGCAGAAAAAGCGTTTAGGCGGATTTATTGTGACAAAATCTAATTGCTCACTACACAGCTATCTACCCCCTATATATGCCTTGCTAGATTATGGTATAGAAGAGGTTGTTGTTAGCACATATCAAAGCGTTTCAGGGGCTGGAAAGTCTCTCATACTAGAAGATAATCTAATACCTTATATAGAGGGGGAAGAAGAGAAAAGTGAAAGCGAGCCTAGAAAAATACTAGCAAACTTAGATAATCAAAAGCTAATAAATTCTAATATAAAGATAACTGCACAATGCATTAGAGTGCCTGTGAATATAGGTCACACAGCGACAGTTTGGTTGAAGTTTAGGAATAAGCCATCTAAAGAAGAGATTTTAAAGAGATGGCAGAGCTTTTCATACGATGACAATTATTATCAGGTGTATGGTAAAAAGCCAGTAATTTATACCGAAGATCCATACCGACCACAACCAGCTTTAGATATTTTAGAAGACAATAGTATGTCTACAATTGTTGGTAGGCTTAGGGAGGATAGGGTTTACGATTATAAATTTGTTAGTGTGAGCAATAATTTAGTTAAAGGCTCTGCTGGAGGGGCAGTGCTTTTAGCAGAAATGTTAGTTAAGAAAGGATATGTGGGGAGAATATGAAGAAGGTTATATTTAAGGGAAGTGGTACAGCGATAGTAACCCCAATGTATAAGGATGGCTATGTTAATTATGATAAACTAGAGGCACTTGTTAAATGGCAGGTTAAGAATGGAAGCAACGCAATAATTGCACTCGGCACAACAGGCGAAGCTTCAACACTAAACGAATATGAATATGATAGGGTGCTTGCTAGCGTTATTGAAACTGTTGATGGTGTTATACCTGTTATTGCTGGAACTGGAACGAATTCAACAGATAAAACAATAGAACGAACTAAAAGGGCGAGATGGCTTGGGGCGAATGCTGCTTTGGTTGTGACACCATACTATAATAAATGCTCTCAATCTGGGCTTATAAAGCATTATAATGAAATAGCAGATAATACAGATGATACTTCAATTATTCTATATAACGTGCCTTCTCGTACAGGAGTTACAATAGAGCCAGAAACTTGTTTTGAGCTATCGAAGCATGAGAATATTATAGCGATAAAAGATGCTGGTGGAGATATATCAAAAACCGCCAAGATAGCGTCGCTTTGTGGGGATAGCTTACATATATATAGCGGAAATGATGATCAGATAATCCCTGTAATGGCTTTGGGAGGCATTGGCGTTATTAGTGTTTTATCTAATATACTTCCTTATCAAACCTCAAAGCTTTGCGATTTAATATTAAAAAACAATTATGAAGAAGCGCGAAAATTGCACTTTTCTTTGTTGCCGTTTATAGAGAGCTTGTTTTCGGATATAAATCCAATGCCAATAAAGGCGGCTATGAATATAGCGGGAATGAATGTTGGAGGCTCGAGAGCGCCTTTGTATGGTGTTTCTGATGATGATTTAGAAGTGCTGAAATCTCATATAAAACTGCTAAAGTCAACTAAGGAGGGAGCAAGCTTTGTTTAAGGTTGTCGTTGTTGGGATTTGTGGCAGAATGGGGAGGGAGCTAATAAAAATTGCTAGTGAAATGGGAGCAGAAATAGTCGCTGGAGTTGGCAGAGCAGATGATTTTATTGAAGAAATTGCAGTTTTTAAAGATTATTCATCCTTGCCAAAGGAAATTGATGCTATCATTGACTTTTCCTCTGCCTCAGCTTTGAACGATGTGTTGGCTTATGCAGTTGAGGTAAATAAACCATTAGTCTTAGCTTCAACAGCATACACAGCTGAACAGCTTGATTTAATAAAAGAGTATTCGCTTTACATACCTATATTTTGCGAGCAGAATTTATCTAACAGTATATATCCATATTTGAAGTGTTGCGAGATGATTAGTAATAGCTTAGATTGCGATATTGAGATAGTTGAGCATCATCACCGAAATAAAAAAGATATACCCTCTGGCACTGCTTTAAGAATAGCAGAGCATATCAAAGATAACAGTAAAGAAAAGGTGTTTAATATTTGTCTTGATAGGGTTGGAGCTAGAGAAGAGGGGGAAATTGGAATAAGCTCTGTTCGAGGAGGGGGAGTTGTTGGAGAACATACAACATACTTTCTTTTAGATAACGAGGAAATATCAATAACGCATAAGGTTTATGATAGAGCTGTGTTTGCTAAAGGCGCAATAATAGCAGCTAGCTTACTAATTCAAACTAAAAAAGCAAACGGGATTTATTGTTGGGAAGATACTCAAAAAAATAACGAATAGGAATTTTAGGCAGCCTAAAGCCACTGAAAGATTTTATTTCTAACAGTGGCTTTAGTTTTGTTTTATGAAACTTCAAAAAAATCAATGATTTCGTCGGCACTAACAGGCGACATATAATTCGCATCAACTCCAACATCATAACGATTTATAGCTTTAGATAAGTTGAAGAAATTATAATCTGGTTTGTTATGTTGATGCCCATGAAGATGGATGCTACCTTTATAAAAGGCGTTCCACTCTAATAAAGGATAATGCATAAGAATGAAAAGATGATTCATATATTTTAGTTCTTTGTAATCGCTGATTGAGGCAAATAATGATTTATCAAAGCTGCTTTGAGCTACAAAGCTATCGTGATTGCCTAATATTAAGTGCTTTTTGCCTTTGAGCTTTGAAAGAATTTCTGTTGCCAAAGCGCTGCCTTTCATTGTGAAGTCACCCAATATGTAAACCTCATCTTGATGGTGAATTTTCTTGTTCCAGTTTTTAATTAGTTCAGCATTCATCTCCTCAGAATTTGAAAATGGACGATTTGAATGCTTAATTATATTGTCGTGATAAAAATGCAAATCTGCTGTAAAATATATCATATAATGATTACCTCCATTAAGTATATACAGATTATAGCAATATACACATACTTATGCAAGCAAAGCATAGGTATCACTGCTTCTATACGGATACAGAGATAATAGTTTAATAATGAAGATACATAAAAACTAATATTTTGTGTTGAAATGTTATCGTATAATGCAATAAAATAAATTAAATGATAAAAAAAGCTTGTAATTTCTAGTGCGTTTTAGTATAATAAATAATGTATACATGTACATAAAATTGATGTAATTTGAGTTGAAGCGATATTGGTTTACAATAGTAAATTTTCGTTACTTACAATATTTAAGTACAACAGAATATAAATAATCTCCACTACGTTCCGTTTATTTATATTTCTCGCAGGGGCGATTTTGAAGGTCGTGGGCAACGGAATGCCCA
>CAYJEV010000023.1:8483-22994 GCA_964369265.1 uncultured Oscillospiraceae bacterium | reverse complement strand
CATTTAATTATTCAGTTTTATCGCTTAATTACTCAACAATAAAAGTCGTTTCGGCTCTTCCTTGAGCGAACACCATTGCAACTAAAGCTATTGCAAAAAGCAATATATCCCAAAATAACCTCATCAAACTATAGAACAAAACAAGAGCCTTGCAGTATCTTTCTGCAAAGCCCTTATTTTGGCTGATTTCTATTACAGCCTGTTGAGATTAACTTTATGAGTGAAACTTTTAGTTAATAAGTGTGAATAGCTTTTCAAAAAATGAACTATCAAATATCTCTTTAGCGCTGTGTTTTGTATAGCCATTCCAATACTCAAGATAATCCTTGCTATAATCTATTGGGAAGTTATCGGAGATAAATTTCTCATCAATTTCTAAAGGCGCATCTTTCATTGACTCTTTGAAAATCTCCATAACCACTAAAGCAAACTCCGATAAAGCCTTTTCAATAACAGGAATAGCTTGCTCCCCTATTATCTCAACTGCCGCATCAAGCAGATAATAATATATCTTTATGCTAAGCTTGCAAAATCCAACCTTGCCATCCATTGGAATAGCTGGGAAGGTTTTTAGACTGTCATAAGCTGGATCAAACTTTGGAAAACATTCTTTCTTTAAGCTCTCTGGCAGATCCTCTCCCCTAAGAACAACATTAAAAGCGCAGTATTCGTCGCCTTCTTGAGTTAGTGTTTTGGCTAAATTAACATGTGTGTATCCATAAGCATATGTGCTGTAGCACGCTATATGAAACTCCTCGCAGTAAATCCTGCCTATATCCATCATGTTATGAGCCTTCCAAATATCAGCCATAGGGCAGACAAGTGTGTGAGATACTCTTTCTTCTTCTGTTAGTCGCTGTTTTTCTCTTCTAAACCTCGGATCTCCTGGCAAATCTGGATATAGGGAAAACAAGTGCTTCATATTTATCTTTGCACCAACAGATTGGTGAAGCTTTCTTCTTGTCACTCCCCTGTCAGCCCCATATCTATTTGTGCCAAGCCTAACAGCTTTTTCGCCTTTAATACCGTACTCATCAATAATAGCCTTGCTGAGATAAGCGAATAGCAAAGTATAGGTATCACTCAAATTCATTGTACATTTTTGTTGATATGTATACATAAATCCTCCCCCTATACATTTAAATATGAACGCAATCTGCCAAGAAAACACATATCAAAATGCTCTTCTATTTTGCTGCTAAAATCAAAAGGAAAGTTCTCTTTAATGAATGCTTCATCAAAAACACCAGTTGTGTTAGAAGATTGTAGCTTAAGCTTTTCATACGCTGTGTCTGCTGCCTCTCTAAGAGCCTCTGCTATGCTACAAACTCCATCTTCGCCATAGGCATTTTGAGCTGATTTTAATAAGTTATTATAAATGAGTGAAAACTGCAACACCTTAAATTCGGTATCTTTAAAGCAAGGAGTGTTCATGCTAGAGGCTGTGTCTTCCTCGCTAAAATATTTGCTTACATTGCTGTCTTTCAAATTAGCAGGGCGATAATAATGAGAAAATCTGCAAAAATTATCAAAGCCACTAGATAAGCAGTTGCTAAGATTTGCTTGCGCTATGTTATCGGTAAAGCCTAAAACTATAGCCCTTTGATACTCCTCGCAAAAATAATATCCAAGCTTTAAGCTGCTATTTCTCTTCCCATAATCAGCGAACGGGCAGGTGTATATTTCTGCAAGATGAACCTGCTCTGTTGCTTTTATAACATTCCTTCTCATGCGTGGGTCAGCAAAGCACCAACCCACATTTTGAAACAATGAATTTAAATTAAACTTACCATCAGTTTTGCTTTTAACGTAGTTTGCCATCTCAAAGCCAGCATTTCTAACAGCCGCTCTTACAACTCTTTCGCTACTACTGCCAAATCTCTCATAAAGATGCTCTGTGATAGTGAAATATAGCGAGAAACAGACATCTTGTTGGTTTTGATATTTTATCTCTAATATATTATTCATTCAAACCCCTCACTATTTCCAGTAGATGTTATTAAAATCAACATATCCAGAAGCGCTCATCACAACTCCGCCTAAATCTTCGTTATACGCCCTAAAGTGTACACTTTGATATAGTGGAGGTAGTGGAACTAGTGTGTTAACACGCTCTATAATATCATGCATTATCGCTTCTCTTTCAGTTGGGTCAATTGTAGTTTCAGCCTGACGAACTAATGCATCAACCTCTGGGTCATTTAAAAATCCAGGATTTGCATTTCTTCTATCTGAATGATAGCGCTGAAGATATGTAAGGGCGTTTGATGGTGACCAAGACTGAATTGCGCTTGTATATTCTGTGCCTGAAACAGCATCAAGATATGTCGCAAAGTCCATAGTAACAATCTCAACTGTAATTCCAATCTCTCGAAGATTTGCTTGAATGATAGTCGCTATTCTAACCTTTAGGTCGTTTGAGCAAATGATAGGAATTGTAACTGTGGAAGGATCTCCTCCCCAAGCTGCTAGATATTCCTTAGCTTTTTCGAGATCATAGCCCTCAGCGCCAGCGGTTGTGGATTCTTTATAGCCTTGAGAAATAGCAGAAATACTTTCAATGCCGTAACCATTTAATGCGCCAAGCACAATCGCTTCTCTGTCAATCGCAGTTGTTATTGCTTTTCTAAAGTTAACATCATTAAAAGGCTCTTTATCGCCGTTTAGTGACATAAACCAGTTCTCAACGCTTGTTTTTTCTTGAACAACTATGCCTTCTGTTTCCATAAGTCTAGGCAAGTCTGCGCTTTCAACTTCATAAACGAAATCAACCTCGCCTGTTTCCAGAGCTATAGTTCTTGAAGTGCCTTCTGGGATAATTCTCCATATCATGTTTGTGATAGTTGGCATGTTGTCTTTGTCAAAGTAGTCTTCATTCTTAACAAAAGTTATGCTATCTCCGCTTACCCAATCAACAAATTTATAAGGACCTGTTCCGATAGGCTCGGCTTCAAAATTATGTTCAGCTGCTATAAGTTCTTCTGGAACTATCATGTTAAAGTGATATCCTAAATCGAATAGCAGACCAGCATAAGGCTTTTCTGTTTTGATTACCACTGTGTAATCGTCAGCCGCTTCAACTGATGTCATTTTGCTTGTATATGTTGAGCTTGCTGGATAGCTTTTTGCCCAGTTAATGCTTGCCACAACGTCAGAAGCTGTGAAGTCTGTACCATCATGGAATTTAACTCCTTCTTTTAGTTTAAATGTCCAAGCTAAGCCATCTTCTGAAACAGTGTGTGACTCTGCAAGATCATAAACAGGGTCTAGTGTTTCATAATCAATTTTAATAAGCCCATTATAAGTTAGTAAGTTCATATACACACCAGATAAACTATCATGGTCAACTGGTGAAAGGTTTGGTGGCTCATTTTGGGTTGCAATAATTACTGTATCGTCCTTTACTATTTCAGTTGAGCTTTCTCCTTCAGAACCAGTAGCTTCAGAGGAGGATGTGTCATTACAGGCTGAGAATGTCAAAGCCATAAGGGAAATTGCCAAAACTAACGAAATTAAATTTTTAATACCTTTCATAAAATCACCTCATATAAATTTTTTGTATATCTCTTAAGCTAATTATAACCATTGACAGCCAATGTTTTGTAATATATAATAGTTATGGAAAATATAACTATTATATATATCTTATAGAAAATTTGCGAGGTGAATAGTTTTGACGATTGATCAATTTAAATATGTCATTGAAGTGTCTAAATCTGGCTCTATATCCAATGCTGCAAACAAACTTTTTATCTCTCAAGCAGCGCTATCAAACTCTATAAAAAAGCTTGAAGAAGAGGTTGGAGATAATATCTTTATTAGAAGCGCAAAAGGAATAAGCCTAACACCATTTGGAGAAGAGTTTTTATCCCATATTAAGCCTATCTGCTTGCAGGTTGAGCAGATTGAAAAGCTATCTCAGAGAAATGACAAGATGGTTGGCCTATCTATTGCAACTTCTGGTTTTAATGATATGAGTATTGCTATTTCTAAAATATATAAAAATAATAAAAATCTGAATTTAAAAGCAGAAATTAAAGAATGTTCAATAAACGAAATGATTAGGCTTGTTTCTTCTGAACTTTGTGACTTTGGTATACTAAGAAGATGGAGCTGTTATCACAAAATTAACAATTCTCAGCTTAAATCAAACAATCTGCACTTTAATCCTATCATCACTTTGGATGTTGGAATTACTGTTGGACCTCAAAACCCTCTCTTTAATAAAGAGACTGATAGTGTTTCTGTGGAAGAACTTAAAAACTATCCTTCAATTATGTATGCCTTTATGGATGAAGGCCCATATTCTGATATTTATAGCAGACTAAACATCCCATCTCCACCACAAAAGCTAATCACCGACTCACGAGCTCAACTATATGAGCTACTATATAACACAGATGGATACACCTTAAATTCAATTTACAACAACACTAGCAAAAATGAAAAGCTTAACTATCCACAACGCACACTCAAGCTAGAAAACTGCGACATTAAAACTGAAATTGGATGGATTAGTTCAAACAAATATCAGCTATCCGCCCTAGCTATAGAGGCTTTGCATATTTTTAGCGATTCAATATATTCTGCTCTACATAACCAATAATTATTTAAGACATAACTTTTAGTTATATATAGCTTTAATCCATTACCAAAATTAACTAATTATCCACAGTTTAAACAAGGTTAATTATTAAATTTTTATAATTTTCAAATGTAAAGTTAATAAAATATAGTTATTAAGCTATAAAAACAAGCTAGTGTACTAATTTTCCACTAGCTTTTTCTTTACCTAAATTTGACTTATATTTTCAATGATTGTATACTCATTATATAATTATTATATTAAGGAGTGTGTCAGATGGATAATATTGAAGCTAAAATTTGCAGTATCATTGATGAGCATAGAAAAGAAATAATTGATTTTGCCAGCGATATTTGGTTTAATGCCGAACTTGGATTTCAGGAGTATCGCACAGCCTCTAAATTTGAAGAGAAAATGAAAAGCTTTGGCTTTAAGACAGAAACTAATCTCGCTATAACAGGCGTTAAGAGCTATCTTGACAATATAAATAAAGACCTGCCTACAATCGCTCTAGTTGGAGAGCTGGATGCACTTCCAATACCAACACACAAAGACGCAAATGTTAAGACAGGCGCATCACATACTTGCGGACATAACGCTCAACTGGCTGGTGTTTTTGGCTCTGCATTTGCTTTGAGCCATCCTGAAATTAAAAGCTTGCTAAATGGCAACGTAGTGTTTTTTGCTGTCCCAGCAGAAGAGTATGTTGAGATAGAGCTTCGCAACAAAATGCGAGAGGAGGGCAAGCTTAGATATGGCTGCGGAAAATGCGAGCTTATACGCATTGGCGCATTTGATGATATTGACATAACTGTCGGACACCATAGCAAAGCCGAGAGGCAGTTTCTTATTGCCAATCGCTCCTGCAACGGATTTGTAACAAAAAAAGTTGAGTTTTATGGCAAGTCCTCCCATGCAGCTGGCGCACCACAAAACGGCATTGATGCACAAAACGCTGCGACACTTGCTATGCATGCTGTGGATATGCAAAGGGAGAGCTTTGTTGAGGCTGATTTTGTTAGGGTGCATGGTTTCATTTCAAAAGGCGCAACCTCTGCAAATATAATTGCTGATAAGGTAACAATGGAGTATTCTATCAGAGGAAAGACAATTGAAGCTTTTACAGATGCAAGCAAGAAAGTTGACAGGGCAATGCGAGCTGGGGCTATAGCGACTGGTTGCGGAGTTACAATTTCTACCTATGCTGGCAACATGCCAATAGTGCCTGTTGATATGGAAGAGACAAAGGCTGTTAGAGAAGCTCTTGAAGTGGTTGCTGGAGATACTAAAATCACATGCACTGGTCCTGAGTTTCACTCAACAAGCTCTGGAGATTTTGGCGATGTTAGCATGCTAATGCCACTGCTCCAATTTAACACCGGCGGCTTTAAAGGCACAATACACGGCGATGATTTAGAGGTTGTCGATGCAGACGAGGCATATGTAACAACAGCAAAGCTTTTTGCTTTAGTCGCATATAATCTCTTAAAAAATGACGGAGATTACGCCAAAAGCCTGTTAGCAAGCTACAAAGCCTTACTAACAAAAGAAGAATACATCAAGCTTATGGACAGCTTTTTCAGCGAAGAGCATATACCAATGAGCCCGCTTTAATGAACTTTCAACGCCATTACAATATTTTGCGAAAAAGTAAAATTAAATATCACTAATGTAAACAAACATTATATAGTCCAAATAGGTAAAGCTGGTAAAACAGTGTTTATCGTATGCATATTAACAAACAAAAGCTGCGGCACTTTTCATTGTGCCGCAGCTTTTATAATGCATTTAATTATTCAGTTTTATCGCCTAATTACTCAACAATAAAAGTCGTTTCGGCTCTTCCTTGAGCGAACACCATTTCAACTTTATGCTCTCCCTTGCCTAAAGTTTCGATGAACTCTGCTGGGATTGTTATTGTTGTTGTAGTTGGGTCAAAGTTTAGGTAATCTCTGCCAAGTTTAGTATTCTCGTTTACTAATGTGTGCATATAATTGAAATAATTTGCATTGGAAGAAAGGGCTAAATATTCGCCTAGCTCTATAGTTCTAGTTGCCTTCAATTATTGGCTTAACTAAAACCTCTTCTTCAGCATCATTATTTTTCTTTGTTGGAGTCACTGTAATTTCATCGCAGTTCTTTTAGTTTTAACAACTGGGCCTTTAAAATTGGTTTTAAAAAAATTTACAATATAAAATAATCACCAATAATTGCAAACACGATATACACTTTATTGTATTGGATCAAAAAGATAGTGTATAGCATGCATAAATTCATCTTTAAGCTTCTCAGACTCTTTTTCAGGATTTGCAATCTTTTCTTCAAGTTTAAATTTACAATAACTAACAGATAACTCGCTTAAAAAATCCATATTTTCCTCATTAGCAGGGGTTCCTTGCCCTAAGAGCGAGCGCTGAATATGTGTATTTCTATCGAGTACATTCTCACCAAAATACATAGAGTGAATAGCCGGAGAAAATTCACGCTTTAATTCTGGGAAAATATCATAATATTTGTTGCTTATTTCGTGGAGATTGAAGTTTTTGTAACCAAAGAAAAAATTATAAAGAATTTTCGGCTTTTTTAATAGAGTATCTATAAAAAGTTCCCACACACTAAAAAAATTTTCAACTGGCGATACCTTTTTCTCACTTTGGACTGCAAGAGCAGCTGAATAGTCACAAAAATATTTCATTGATGCAAGCATTATAAGTTCGTCAAGATCTTTAAAATGCACATATATTGTCGAATTATGAAGACCAGAAACTTGGGCTACTTTTCGAATAGTAATTCCTTCGAGTCCGAATTCATCAAGTATATCACCTGCCACTTGTATAAAGTGTCTAGATGTTTGTAGTCTTCTTTCTGCTTTTGTTAAACGTTTAGACTGATCATTGTACATTTTCATTTTCACCTCATCACAATAATAAAAATTCAAATATTTTATAAATAATCTCCACTGCGTTCCGTTTATTCATATTCCTCGCAGAGGCGATTTTGAAGGTCTTGGACAACGGAATGCCCATATGACCAATTTATATTAGATTTTTCTAAATTTGATATAAATTATAACACATTTGAAATCAAATAACAATAGCTTATAAATGAAGATATGAAACATTTACTATAACTCATATAAAATTAGTATGGAATATGCACAAATTTTTATTATAAAGTTGTGAATGCAAATAAAATTTTAATCTAGTATTGACAATTGTAATTTCACTTACTATAATCAAAACATTGGCAATCGCGATTAGTAACCGCGATTAGTAACCGCGATTACCGACAAACACTTATTTAAATTATATTTGGAGGGAGACGAAAATGCGATTAGAGATTGGCAATTTTCATGTGAAAAACATTTCATTCGGCGAAAAGCTATCTTTTGATAATGGACAATTGTCTATAAACAAGCAAGAGGCAATTGAATTTATCAAAAGTGATGAGCGAATCACTGAGGTTGAGCTACACATTGCAAAGCCTGGCGATAATATCCGCATATGTCCAGTTAAAGAGGCAGTAGAGCCTAGAATTAGAACGGACAAACGATGCTTATTTCCAGGTTACAGTGGTGATTTTTCTATTGCTGGAGAAGGTGTACTACACGCACTTAAAAATTGTAGTATCCTTGCTGTAGGTAAGTACTGGGGGGGGTATCAAGACGGTCTAGTTGACATGAGCGGTGCAGGTCAAAGTCATACACTTTTCGGAGAGATTAACAATATCGTCATCGTAGCTGAAACAAACGAAGAGTTTGAGAAGCAGGAGCAACAGAAGAAAAATGTTGCGCTAAGAGAAGTTACTCATAAGTTTGCTGAGTATATTGCACAGTGTGTAAAGGATCTCACACCAGACGAAACTGAAGTTTTCGAGCTTCCTCCAATTGCAAATCGTAATCCTGAAACTGCAAATTTACCAGGGGTTGTATATATAATGCAAGTACAATCCCAAATGGAAGATGCTGCACATAATGATCTTGTTTATGGTTGGGACACAAGTCGTATGCTTCCAACTTATATGCATCCTAACGAGATTTTTGATGGCGCTGTTGTGGGTGGTAGCTTTATGTGTTCATCATCTAAGTGGTCAACATACGATCTTCAAAATTTGCCAAATATTAAGGTGATGTATAGGGAGCATGGCAAAACTATAAACTTCCTTGGTGTTATTGTATCCAATCTTAATGTTGCGCTTGATCAAAAAGAACGTTCTGCACAATTTGCAGCGCAGCTTGCTAGAAGTTTAGGAGCACAAGGTGCAGTTGTTGCAGAAGAAGGATATGGTAATACTGATGCCGACTTCATAGCTTGTTTGGTAGCACTCGAGGAGTATGGTATTAAAACAGTTGGAATGACAAACGAGTGTACGGGTAGGGATGGAAAATCACAACCACTTGTAACACTAGACCCAAAATGTGATGCAATTGTTTCTTGTGGCAACGTTTCAGAACTTGTTGAGTTGGAGCCTATGGAAATAATTTTGGGCAACATCGAATCTCTAGCTAGAGATGGACTTTCGGGTGGCTGGGCAGCAGACGAGTTGTTAGGACCTTCTGTTCGAGAAGATGGGTCAATAATAATGGAAACAAATGCTATGTTTTGTGGAGATAGAATCTGTGGTGCATCACCTAAAACAGTAATGGAATATTAAGGAGGAAGGCTATGAAGAAGGCAATTTTGTATGTAAATCAGTTTTTCGGTCAAATAGGTGGAGAAGACAAAGCTGATTTTGCGCCTGAGATCAGAGAAGGCTTAGTAGGTCCTGGTCTAGAACTAGCAAAAAAGCTTGATGCAGAAATCACTCATACCATTATCTGTGGTGATAATTTTATGGGAAGTAACACTGAAAAAGCACTAAGCTCTATTTTTAAAATGCTTGAAGATAAAGAAATTGACATTTTCATTGCAGGTCCTGCATTCAACGCTGGACGCTACGGAGTTGCTTGCGGTACTATTTGTAAGGCTGTCAAAGAAAAATATAATATATCAGTTCTTACATCTATGAATGTAGAAAATCCTGGTGTAGAAATGTTTAGTAGTGAAATGATAATTATGAAAGGTGGAAATAGCTCTGCAAAAATGCGTTCCGATATTGGCGCTATGGCAAAGATTGCCAATAAAATGCTTGCTGGTATAGAAATTGAAAGTGCTGATGTAGATGGCTATTTTTCACGAGGCATAAGAAAACAGGTTATGGCAAAAAACAACCAACCTGCTGCAGAAAGAATGATGGACATGCTTTTAAAGAAGCTGTCTGGTCAACCTTTTAAAACAGAACTACCTATGAAAATGGCAGAGAGGGTTGCAATTGCGCCTCCACTGAAATCGCTAAAAGACGCTAAGATTGCTATAGTGAGTTCAGGTGGTATAGTTCCAATTGACAATCCTGACAGAATACAGTCCGCTTCTGCGACTAGATGGGGCAGATACGATATATCAGCTCTAGATAGATTTGTAGCAGGTGAATATAAAACAATACATGCAGGCTATGACCCTACTGCTGCAGATGCAGATCCTAATGTTGTAGTTCCTCTTGATGTACTTAGAGCAATGGAAAAAGAGGGGTTGTTTGGAACACTACATTCCTACTTCTATAGCACAGTTGGAACAGGAACAAGCCAAGCTGATGCCACTAGAATGGCGCAAGAAATAATTCCATTTTTACAAGAAGATAATGTTGAAGCTGTAGTTTTGGTAACCACTTGAGGAACCTGTACACGTTGCGGTGCAACGATGGTGAAGGAAATCGAAAAGGTGGGCATTCCAATTGTTCAGATGTGCAATCTTGTTCCAGTAGCTAAAACAGTGGGCGCAAATAAAATAGTTCCTACTATTTCAATCCCCTACCCACTTGGCGATCCATCTACCTCAAAAGAGGAGCAGTGGAAATTACGTTACCACAGAACTAAAGTAGCACTTAATGCATTAGCAACTGATGTCAAGGAGCAAACTGTTTTTAAAGTGCTAATATAAAACTATAATTGTGAGGACTTAATATATGAATAAGAATACTAAACAAAATCCAGTTTTTATGTTTTCTCTTCTTCTTATTGCTGTGATGGCCTTTTGGTCAATAGCTTTCAATGAGAATTTTACAAATGTGGCAAACGCTACATTCGCAATTTTGACAGGCGACTTCGGTTGGCTTTTCCTAATTGCAGCAATGGTCTTTTTCCTTTTTGTTGTTTATGCAGCATTTGGAAAATACAAACATGTCAAACTCGGCGATGATGATTCAGTGCCTGAGTATGGTAACTTCACATGGTTCGGCCTACTGTTTGGCTGCGGTATGGGCGTAGGACTTGTTTTCTTCGGTGTTGCTGAGCCGCTAACCCATTTCTTAAACCCTCCTGTTGGATTGGAAAGCGGCTCACAAGAAGCAGCAAATTTCGCAGTGCGATCTTTCATTGGACACTGGGGTATACTACCTTGGGCTACTTATGCTGTTATAGGTCTATCTCTTGCATATTTTATGTACAGAAAAGGCAAAAAAGGTCTTGTTAGCGTTCTTCTAGAACCTCTTTTTGGCGAGAATGTGATGGATGGTTGGTTTGGCAAGTTAGTTGATATATTGGCAGTATTTGCAACAGCAGCTGGTGTTGTTACCTCTCTTGGCCTAGGAACACTACAAATTAATGCAGGCTTAAACTTCCTATTTGGTATACCAATCAATATCGGAATTCAAATTGCAATTGTTGTAGTTGTATCTATTCTTTACATAGGTTCTGCAGTTTCTGGTATTGAGAAAGGTATTAAAGTAATATCTGATACAAACCTAATTGTAGCTGTTGGTCTGTTATTCGTATGTTTTTTAGTAGGTCCAAGACTCGAAATACTAAACAGTTTAGTAAATAGTGTTGGTGAATATATAGGCTTCTTTATCTCTGATGCTATGAGCATTAACTCTTTTGAGAGCAATGCGTGGCTAGGTGGTTGGAGAGTATTCTACTGGGCTTGGTTCATCGCATGGGGTCCTTTCGTTGGAGTATTTATAGCGCGTATCTCAAAGGGACGTACTATTCAAGAATTCATACTAGGTGTTGTTTTAGTTCCTACTATAGCAGCAGCTTTGTGGGGTGCAGTGTTTGGAAATCTTGGTATCCATGTTGCTGTCAATGAAATTTTACCTATGGAGCAATTACAAGCGATTTTAGCATCTCCTGAAACAGGACTATTCATTATTTTACAACAATACCCACTTGGATTTGCATTGTCAATAGTTGCAATAATTTCATTAGCAGCGTTCTTTGTAACTTCTGCAAACTCTGGAGTTTATGTTCTTTCAATGCTTACCTCAAAAGGTGATATCAATCCTCCAAATAACAAAAAAATCATGTGGGGTGTGATACAATCAGTTATGGCAATTGGTCTGCTAATGGCAGGTGGTCTACAACCACTTCAAACAATTTCTTTAGCAGCAGCCTTCCCTTTCATCGCTATTATGTTTGCGGTTTGTGCTGCGTTCGTTAAAGCAATAAAAAAAGAAAAAGTGCCAAGAGATTAATAGCACAATAATATTGATTGAGTGAAAATCCAATAAGAAAATTTGGCTGTCGTAAATGTTCTAAACAATTACGACAGCCCTATATTTTTTGAATTTTTTTGGTAATACATAGCATACAAAACTTTTTTGTATAAAACTTCTAAAATCAATTCCACCAATTAACAACATAATAGTTTTAGGTCATAATCTTTATATAAAAAATAAAATGATAAAATAATTATAGCTAATATTTGAACTATAAAAATCAAAGATCCCCAACCCCAAAGCTGCGGCACTTTTCATTGTGCCGCAGCTTTTATAATGCATTTAATTATTCAGTTTTATCGCCTAATTACTCAACAATAAAAGTCGTTTCGGCTCTTCCTTGAGCGAACACCATTTCAACTTTATGCTCTCCCTTGCCTAAAGTTTCGATGAACTCTGCTGGGATTGTTATTGTTGTTGTAGTTGGGTCAAAGTTTAGGTAATCTCTGCCAAGTTTAGTATTCTCGTTTACTAATGTGTGCATATAATTGAAATAATTTGCATTGGAAGAAAGGGCTAAATATTCGCCTAGCTCTATAGTTCTAGTTGCCTTCAATTATTGGCTTAACTAAAACCTCTTCTTCAGCATCATTATTTTTCTTTGTTGGAGTTGTTGGAGATGGCTTACCTACACAATAATTAAATGGCTAATAAATAAAGCTACAATCGCTATCTTTTAGATATGGTGCATTTTTATCTTTTTCTGATAATTGAGGGTTAATTACTCCCCAGTTCACATTAATCTCAGGATCATCAAAACGTATGCTTCTATCGCTCTCATAGTTATAGTAGTTATCTGTCTTATACACAAACTCAACATCGTCTGTTAAAGTCACAAAAGCATGACCAAAGCCTCTTGGTATAAATAATTGCTTTTTATTTTCAGCTGATAGCTCAACAGCTATCCATTTTTTATAGCTTGGAGAGCCTTTTCTAAGGTCTATCGCAACATCAAGAACAGCACCTCTTATGCATCTAACAAGTTTTGCTTGTGCATGCTCTCCATTTTGGAAATGTATGCCCCTTAGCACTCCCTTTTCAGCAGAGTATGAGTGATTGTCTTGCACGAAGTCGCAGCTTACCTCAGGTGTTTTAATTTTGGAGTAGCTCTCCATAAACCAGCCTCGCTCATCCCCAAACACTCTTGGCTCTACTATATAAACGCCATCTATTTCGGTTTTAATTAAGTTCATATCTCACCTCAACTAATACATTATTTTGCCTTCAGCAACCTTTTTCAAATATGCGCCATATGTGCTTTTGCCATATTTTTCAGCTGCTTTCATCAGTTCTTCTTTAGTAATCCAGCCCTTAATATATGATATTTCCTCAATGCAGGAAACCTTCAGTCCTTGACGATTTTCAATTACTTTAACATATTCTGAAGCCTCAGTTAAGCTATCTACAGTTCCTGTATCAAGCCATCCAAAACCACGCCCTAAAGTTATTACATCAAGCTCATCATTCTCAAGATATATTTTGTTAAGATCAGTAATTTCAAGCTCGCCTCTTTTAGATGGCTTTAAGTTTTTAGCATATTCCACAACCCTGTTATCGTAAAAATACAGTCCTGTAACTGCATAATTGGACTTTGGGTTTGCTGGCTTTTCCTCAAGGGAAACAGCCTTGCCATTATCATCAAACTCAACAACACCAAATCTCTCTGGATCGTCTACATAATATCCAAAAACAGTCGCTCTGCCTTTATTTTCGGCAGCCTTTGTAAGATGGCGTGTTAAGCCGTTGCCATGGAAGATGTTATCGCCTAAAATCATAGCGCAATCATCATCACCAATAAATTCCTCGCCAAGAATAAAAGCTTGAGCTAAGCCATCAGGAGATGGCTGAACTTTATATGATAGGTTTATCCCATACATTGAGCCGTCCCCCAATAGGCGCTCAAAGTTTGGTAAATCTTGTGGTGTTGAAATAATTAGTATATCCCTTATACCAGCAAGCATTAGTATTGACAATGGATAGTAAATCATTGGCTTATCATATATAGGCAAAAGTTGCTTTGAGGTTACCATTGTCAGCGGATAAAGCCTTGTCCCGCTGCCCCCTGCTAAAATAATTCCCTTCATTCCAGAAAATACCTCCAAATTCAAATTGTATTTAAAATATAAATATCATGCCCAAAATATAGTATCAAAACTCTGCAAAAAGTTATGATATAATCGTCCATGTTTTGCGGTTGCCTTTACGGCGAGCAAAACGGACATCTAAATCGCCTCTGCGAGGGATATGATAATCTCATGGAGATTATTATATCACAAATTTCGCTAGGAATTTTGATATAATCGTCCATGTTTTGCGGTTGCCTTTACAGCGAGCAAAACGGACATCTAAATCGCCCCTGCGAGGGATATGATAATCTCATGGAGATTATTATATCA
>CAYJEV010000023.1:0-8383 GCA_964369265.1 uncultured Oscillospiraceae bacterium | reverse complement strand
ACATCTAAATCGCCCCTGCGAGGGATATGATAATCTCATGGAGATTATTATATCATCTTATAAATGTTTTGTAAATCAAAAATGTAATTTTAATCCTAAAATTATTGATATTGGAACTCATGATAGTATTACTTTGAATTTACAACTATGTTTTCACATAAAATTACCGACCACCTAATTATTAGATTTTTTAGATCTAACTTTTTGTGGTCGGTACAATATCAGTATTTTGAATTTAAAAATCTAATTTAAATGCGCTATACATGAATTAGTAAACTCTTCAATCAGAGTGTGAGCCTCTTCCCAATCTTCCATACGATTTATAGTAAATCCGTGATGTGAATTTTGGAAGCGCTTAACAGTTACTTCACCACCAGCTCGTGCAAGCTTTAAAGCAAACTCTTCTGCCTCAAATGATAGACCATCAAGCTTTGCAGTGATAATAAGTGTTTTAGGGAATTTCGAAAGCATTTCATCTGTTGCAAAAATTGGTGATGCAAGAGGGTCTTTTGCTTGATCTCCAGAAGTATAAAATGCATTATATGTTTTTGCAACTTCTGCTGGAATATCTCCCTCAATTCTTGGCTTATTTGCTGGGTCTGTGTATAAATCCAAAGGTGAAAACTCAATAATCGCTCCAGCTGGCTTAAAATCATTAGTCTTTCTGGCAGTTATACAAATTCCAGCAACTAAGTTTCCGCCAGCACTATGCCCCATCAGCATTATTTTATTCTTATCTACACCTAAAGATTCTGCATTATCGACAATATGCTTAACTATGGCATAGCTTTCATTAACTGCTGTTGGGAATGGATATTCTGGAGCTAATGAATAATCAATATCCCATACTAAGCAACCATATTTCATCGCCATTTTGCTGCAAAACAGCCTATCCTTATCCTGCCTGCCTTTAATAAAGCCGCCGCCGTGAAAGTTCACTATTATCATATCGCTGCTTATTCCATCACTTGGTGCTATTTCAAAAAGCTTAACAGACAGTCCACCTTCGACTTCAACTGTTTTTGAGGTTTGAGTTGCCTTAATATCTTCAAACTCATAAGCCTCTACTTTACCATATAAATCACGGCTGCGCATGCGCTCTGCTCTTTCAACTTTTTCTTCAAATGTCATAGCTTACCTCCAATTAAATATCTCTAACTGAACCATCAAAAGCAATTTGACAGTTAATACTGCGTTGTGCTGGCGGGAATTTTTCGCTGATATCATCTACTAATTCAATACCAATTCCAGGCGCAGTAGGTATAGTTATATATCCTCTCTCTATTTCAAAAGCAGAAGTTATCATATCTTTTTCGTTGCCCTTTTCATAGAAGCTAGGAAACTCTTGAATTACTACATTTGGAACTGCGGCAACTAGTTGTAAACAAGCAGCAGTAGAAACTGGACCTAATGGATTATGAGGAGCAATTTCAGCATAATGGCTCTCTGCAATAGCAGCAACCTTTTTGCATGGTGTCAGACCGCCTAATGCACACACATCAGGACGAACATATCTTGCTCCCTTGCGTGATAGCACATCTTCAAACTCTTGTATATTTATAAAGCGCTCGCCTGTTGCAATAGGAGCAACAGTTTTAGAAGCTACTTCTGCCATAATACTATTGCTATCAGGTGCGATCGGATCTTCTATGAACAGAGGATTATATTGCTCCACATCCTTAGCAAAAGCGATAGCATCAGCCACACCCATGCTACGATGAACCTCTAAAATTAAATCAAACTCATTGCCAACAGCTTCACGACAAGCCTTAACTCTCGCTACCTGTTCTGCAACACGATGAACAAATATACCATCCTCGTAATCTGCATTTTCTTTTCTGATATCGCCAGTAATCATAAGTCTAGCAGCTGTAAATCCTCTTTCTTTTAGCTTAACGCATTCAGCCGCCATATCCTCAGGAGTAAACTTAAAGATAGCTGGGTATGTTCTAACTTTGTCACGATATCTTCCGCCTAAAAGTTCATAAACAGGTACTCCAAGTTTTTTACCTTTAATGTCCCATAACGCAATATCAATAGCAGCAATAGCACTCATTACAATACTGCCTCTAAAGTACATACTACGGTACATATACTGCCAGTGATGTTCAATTTTCATTGGATCTTTTCCAGCAATATAAGCTTCTAGCTTTTTAAGCGCACCGATTGTTGCATCAATAAAGCCCCATGCACCCACTTCGCCAATACCATGAATACCTTCATCAGTATGTAGCTTAATAAATAAGTATCTACCTGCTGGAATTAGTTCTAAACTTGTAACTTTCATTTCTATCTCCTCTTTTATTCGTTTTCTGATATTTCAAAAATTTTAATAGTTAAAATCTCACCTTCTCGATGACCTTCTGCCCTAAAATTTTTTGTGTGTAAATATGGTGCTAAACTTTTGCTGTCTGTATAAAAAGATGGTATTGTTTTAAAAGGTTTTGGGCTATCGATATGAAAATCGCCAGTATTTTCTATGTATATTTTGCACTCCTCGCCCTTACTATCAACACCCTCAAGCATATATCTTGCAGACATATGTTTAATTCCATTAACATCGATAATCTGCCTATCAACAGCGCCTTTTGATATTTTTCCTTTGAATATTTCGCTCTCAACATAGCCTTCAAATGGTATTAAAACGACCTTGCCTATTTTAGTTTGAAGCTCTGTTCTTTCAAGCGTTTTTACATAAATCTCCATAACACTTTTCACTAATAATATCACCTCACCATCTCTATACTATTATAATATAATAAAATAGTTTAGTAGTCTAATACTTATCTATAATGATATTATAAAAAAAAATAATACAACTACTTACTAAAAAGCAGCTGTATTATTTAGTGAAAACTCACAAAATTATTTATTATCCACCATAGGAACAATATTTTGCTTAACAATATCTATAACATTAGATATAAGCTCTAAATTTTTATTATCTTTTCTATAGCCAGCAACACAGGTTCTTAGATGCACTGGTTGCTGAAGTGTGCAAAATGCAAGCTTTTCCTTACAATCAGGATACTTCAAATCAAACAAAGCAGCAGTAATGAATATTGCGCCAACTCCAAGAGAAGCAAGCTGATATGCAGTGTTCATATTCTTATATGAAAGCACCCTAACAGGATTTACATCGGCTTGTTGTAGCAAAGATTGTGCACATCTATAAAATCCATTTCCTGGTGTTGGAAGCAAGAAAGGAACATTTTTGATAAAACTCCCAGAAATGAAACTAGGGTTTTCAATTGTGGCTTCTGCGCTAGAAAAATGAGAAACACATTCAAATTCTCTTGGTATAGCTAAATACACAGGCTCGTCAATAATATTTTGGTATGTAATGCCTTGCAAGCTTGGATTTAACACACCAATTGCAATATCAATAGTTCCATTAAGAAGACCATTTTCCAAGTCTTCCTCGCCTTTTTCATGAAACTCAAGCACAACGTTTGGGTGCATTTTTCTAAAGTCTGGAACAATTTTCGGAAGCCAATGATCTCCCCTTGTGCTACCAATTCCAATATTCAAGATAGTTTGTTGTTCAGACATATATCTTAATTCGCTCAAAAGTATATCATATTGGTGTTGCAGTTTAGTCATCCTTGCGATATATAAACTGCCAGCTGGAGTTACCTGAATTGGAGTGACATTTCTATCAAAAAGCTTAACACCCAAGGTTTCTTCAAGCTTATTTATATAGTTTGTTAGTGTAGGCTGGCTAACATAAAGTTGCTGAGCAGCTCTAGTTAATGTTTGCGCTTCGGCTACAGCTAGTATATAGTCTAATTTATCAAGTGACAATATAGCACCCCCAAAATAATAAATTTAATATTATTATATAATATATGATGTATGTTGTCAAATATATAACAGCAAAACAGCACCATTCTTATCTGGTGCTGCTTTGCGTGGAAATATTTATTGATAAGTAACTTATTAGCTATACATTGGGAACATTGTCATAATCCAGCCAACTGATAACACAGCCATAATTGCTGCTGGGATTATTGATTGTTTAAACACACTCTTTAGATCATATCCACCAAGCGCCATGAATTGTGGAACAGCTGGTGTTGCCATTGGTGTCATGAATGCTGCTAGACATGCTTGTTGTACAAGAATTGCAATACCAACAGGGTTTGCACCTAAAGCTCTACAAGCTATTGCAGAAATTGGGATGAATAACATCATTACTGCACGGTTTGACATTGCTTGTGTTAGTAAGAAAGGAACGATAAAGAATATTAGACCAATTATGTAAGGATTATCAATGCCGTTTAGTGCACTAGCTAGCGCAGTACCAATAGCATCTCCAGCGCCTGTATTTTCTAGCGCTGAACCCATTGTTAAGCTTCCTACAATTAGAACGCCCATCCAGAAAGGGATAGCTTCTGTTGCTTCACGCTCGGATAATACACCAGTTAGAACTGTTAGACCTGCACCGATCATACAAATTGCCCATGTTGGTAGTCCAACTTGCTTTGAAAAGATAAGAGCTACTGTAGTTGCAAAGAAGATGATATATCCGCACTTCTCTTGGAAAGGAGCTAGAGGCTTAACCTCACGAGCAGCTCTAGTTTCTGTTTTAGCAGAAATAACTGACTCATTTGGAGCAAGTTTTGGAGCAACAAAGATACAATATAGTGCTAAAATGATTAGAATTGGAAGACGAGCTATCATTGGATCGAATACTGTAACACCCATTGTTGCAAGCTCAGCTTCAGTGTAACCACCAGTTTGTAGGTAAGCATTTAGCTCGCCGAATACTGTTGCACCACTACCAACTGGAAGAGCACCTGTTGTGATGATTGAGGACATCGCTAATGGCATAACTACCTTTGAAGGCTGAACACCAATTTCGTTTGCACTCGCTATTAGAAGAGGAGCCATGATACCAATTACTACTGCTGGGCTAAGAACGAATTGAGAAAGCATAACAGTAACAGCAACATAGCCTAGCATAATTGCAGTTAAATTTCCTCTTGCAAATCTGTTTACACCCTCTGCACAAGTTTTAACAAACTTAGTTCTGTTAAATCCTGCTGCCACCACGAACATTGAAAGCACCATGATAACATTGTTGTTACCAAAGTTTGATAAAATGTTTGCTGGTGTTACACATCCAGTAATTAAGAATAGTGACATACTTATTACTGCTGTTGTCGCCATTGTTAGTTTGCCCCAAATGTAACTGAAGATTGTTAATCCACTAATTACAAAACATATGAGCATTAAATTGTTGGATTCCATAAAATACACCTCATATTTCTTATATTTTACACATTTGCCATGTGCATGTTGCAATATTATATTATCATCATTATTCGACATAGTAAAATAGCTTTAAATTATAGTATCATTTAAATTTCTTATAATTTATATGCAATTTTAATTATTTTAGTTATTATTATCCAATCAAAGTTTATATCTTGTAGCATAAATATATAATAATAAAAAATTACTATCATAAAATAAATTTCAACTATAATATCGCAGTTTATGTAAAGTTATAAAAAATTTATATAGTTTTATGAAAAAGTCTTATTGTACAACATGGAATAAATAAATTACTATTAATGTATCATTAAACTTTAAATATATTTAAGAGGTGGCATTATGTTTGAAAGAAAATTCCCTAATTTTTCCAAACCTATTAAGCTTGGAAATACTGTGTTTAGAAATCGTATGTTTTCCGCACCAATGGGCGGAACTGATATAACAGACGATTGTTCAGTTGGTCCTAGAACAATAGGGTTTTACGAGCTTCGTGCAAAAGGTGGAGCAGCAGCAGTCACTGCTAGTGAATTAGTTGTTCATCCACAAACTGATGCATCACACATGTTCCATTTTGACCTTAAAGTGCCTGGCAACTTGGCTGCATGGACTTTTTTAGCTGATGCTGTGAATAGGCATGGGGCAGTTTCAAGCGTTGAGCTTAGCCATTCTGGACAATATGCTGGAACATACCTTGTTGACAAAGACAAAAAACGTGAGATGGTTCAGTATGGACCTTGCGACTGGACTAGACCAGACGGAATTAAAGTAAAAGCGCTTACTAAAGAACAGATTGAAGATATTATAAAATCATATGGCGAAGTCGCAACACTTGTAAAAAGAGCTGGATTTGGAATGGTAATGATTCATGCAGGACATGGATGGCTGCTTAATCAGTTTCTATCACCACATTTTAATCATCGTGATGATGAGTATGGTGGAAGCTTTGAGAACAGATTAAAAATTGTTATTGAAGTCTTAAAAGAGGTGCGCAAAGCTGTTGGTATTGGCTTTCCAATTGAGCTTAGAATGAGCGGAAGCGAGCTTTTCGAGGGCGGTTACACTATTGAAGATGGCATTAAGATAGCAAAAGCTGTCGAAGAATATGTTGATTTAATTCATGTTTCTGCTGGTAGTTATCAATTTGGATTTTTCAATACTCACCCACCTATGTTTGCTCCACATGGAGTTAATGTGCATTTGGCTGCTGAAATCAAAAAGCATGTTACAAAACCAGTTGCTACAATAGGCGCACTTAACAAGCCTGAGGAGATGGAAGAAATTATTTCTTCTGGTAAAGCCGATGTTGTGTATATGGCGAGGGCTTTACTAGCAGATCCATACCTTCCTCGCAAAGTTATGGCAAATGAGCAAGACGAAATTATCCACTGCCTACGTTGCTTTGCTTGTATGGCAGAACGACCAGTAACAGGAACACGCCGTTGCACAGTTAACCCACTTATTGGCAGAGAAATCGAAGGGCTTGATATAATTCCAGCGATACATAAAAAGAAGGTGGTTGTGGTTGGCGCTGGTGTTGGTGGATTAAGAGCTTCTATCACAGCCAAACAAAGAGGTCATGAAGTTATTCTTCTTGAGAAGAGCGACGCTGTTGGTGGAATTTTAAAAAGCGAACAAGGCATACCTTTTAAATATGAGATGTATAGACTAGGACTTTCACTAGAAAAATTAGCTCTAAAAGAGGCAGTTGATATTAGGCTTAACACAAATGCAACACCAGAGCTTGTTTCTTCTCTTAACCCAGATGCTGTTATTATAGCTATTGGCTCATCTCCGCTTGTACCACCTATTAAAGGGCTTGATGGTGAAAATGTAATTACTGTAAACGACTTATACTTAAAGCATTCAGAAGTTAAAAACACTGTTGTTGTGCTTGGAGCAGGACTTTCAGGGTGCGAGGCTGTTGTTCATATGGCGCTTGAGGGTAAGAAAGTTTCCTTGGTTGAAATGACTGATGCTCTTGCAAAAGACTGCAACATAAGAAATCGCCCTATTCTTCTTAAAAAAGTTGAGGAAAGCGGGACAGCTTATATAAAACACAAGGCAGTGGAAGTCGTTTCAAACGGTGTGCACTGCTTAAATGAAAATGGCGAGCAAGTATTCATCGAAGGCGATACTATCATCTGTGCCACAGGTCAAAGGGCTAATAGTGATTTAGCTGATACTTTCTTAGATACTGCACCATTTGTTAGAAAAATTGGCGATTGTATTCGTCCTAGCACTATCATGAATGCAGTATATAACGGTCACCATGCAGCACTTGACATATAAGCATAATCTAAAGTTCAAAATAGCAGGAGGCTGTGACGAAATGAAAAACGTCACAGCCTCTTTAGCTTTATCAATATATCATGTCCCTTATTCCTGTTATATCGTTATTAGAATTATCAAATAATGTATTTGTAGTTTTATCATTTGATATAATATGGAAAAAGGTATCGCCTAAAATAATATACCACAATACATCTTCGTTTTCGTCTAAAGCTATAATACTAACATTAGAGCCAGAGGGAGGATTTTGAGTATCGCCAATTACATTTAAAGCTAAGTTGCCAATCACATTTAAAATACTTTCTGCTTGTTCAGATGATAATCCTTTTGATGCCGCAGCTCTTTCAGTTATAATTAAGTTTGATATACTATCTTTTGTATTATCAAATGTGCTTTGCCAATTAGTGAGGTCTTCCGTACTACCATTGATATCATTTGTAACACCTAAAGAGAACTTATCATATTCACCAATGCCAAATACCTCTGCTGTCATTTCAATTTGCACTATTTGTGCTGTTGATGTATTAGATGGAGCGTCAGAAATTGATGGAACTGTTTCGGCTTCACTACTTGATGGTAGTGCAGGGGAATTAGATGATATTTCTATGTCGCTGCTATTTTCTTCATCCGATACGCTATCGTGGCTTGATATTGATGAAGTAACATCAGAAGAAACCTCTTCAGATGTACGATTTTCACAACCAGTGGATATGACTAGAGTTAATGTTAAAAGAATTATTATTGTTTTTTTCATAGTGATTAGTTCCTTTTTGATATATTGTTTTAGATGCATAGTTTATTATTCTTTGAAAAC
>CAYJEV010000022.1:11646-23533 GCA_964369265.1 uncultured Oscillospiraceae bacterium | reverse complement strand
AGTAAAACGAACTATTTATAATTGTAGGACATGGCACAGTTTGAGAATAGTGTAATTTTATATGGTAGTAAAACTTTTTACACGCTGGAAGCGTGAAGCTGGTAGTTTGAGAATAGTGTAATTTTATATGGTAGTAAAACTCTACAAGGCTTCTAAGTGCCATCAGTAGCGTTTGAGAATAGTGTAATTTTATATGGTAATTAAAGGCTTTAGAATCTCACATGTTAAAATAAGCATAATCCCCAAAAGTCGATTTTAAGCGATTTTCAAGGATTATGCTTATTTTTTCTTTTACAAATGTATCAGTCATTCAATCATACTTTTAGCAAAATTGAAATCTTATTTACCTATTTTAAAAGTCGAGCTGTTTAGCCATATAATCAAGCCTCTACCCTATTTTTCTTAGTTAATAAGCTAACTGCTACTAAAACTATTAAAGCAGTCGCTGAACAAAGTATGTTAGATGGTAGGCCTAATATTCCCTCAAATCTGCCTGATAAATAAAATTCTGATATTACTCCAACAATAAATGCAGATACCACAGCAAGCTCTGCCGCTAATGCAGTTACTTTCTTGCTAAATATACCAACAATAAACGGAAAAAACACAACGGCAGAATATAAAAGACAGGCAATATAAACAGCCGATACTATGCTTTCAAAAAATGTTGAGAGTATCATGCTTGCCAATGCAACACCAACAATAGTCATTCTTGACAGCTTTAAAACAACTTTGTCAGACACATCTTTCTTTAAAGGAAGATATATATCATTTATTATCATAGAGCTTGCACTGATTAAAAGAGAATCGGCAGTTGACATTGTTGCTGCGAAAAGTCCACTAAGCGCAATTCCTATAAGCCCATGAGGCAATGCTGTTATGATAAGCTCTGCAAAACCTAAGTTAGGATCAGCAAGATTTGGTAGCAACACAACCATACATAGCCCTAATATACCAACAGCAAACCCATAGAAAATATAGATTATTCCAGTCACATTAAAAGCAAAGGAAGCCGTCTTTGGGTCTTTTGCGGCAAATGCCCTTTGAACATAAGCCTGATTTGTACCGTAAGTAAATAATGCCATTAAAGCATATGATAAAGGCTCCCAAAACCCTAAACTGCCCATAGAAAGAAAGTCTTTTGGTAATGAGCTAACTAAGCTGTCCATTCCTCCAACTTGTGAAATTGCAAGCGGTATCATCACAATAATAGATACCATCAATACAATGAACTGAAATACATCAGTGTTTACAACTGCTATAAGTCCGCCACCTGTTGTATATAACAAAACAAATACTAACGATATAGCCAAAGCAACAGTTTGTGGTACTCCAGTTATGACATGTATAGTCGCAGATGCAACTATAAACTGGCTAGAAACCATTGTTACAATTCCAACTATATGAAGAATTGCACTAAACATACCAAGCCTTTTTGAATATCTTTTCCCTATAAACTCTGGCACAGTTGTAAGCTCCATTGCACGAAGCTTTTTAGTCACAACAAAGCCTAGTATTAAAAATGCAGGTGCAGCTGATATGTTCCACCACGCACCAGCTAAACCAACAGCATACACAAAAGCACATGCCCCAACAACACTGCTTCCTCCCATATCGGAAGCTGCAAGGCTGAAGGTTGCTTGAAGCTTTGTAAGCTGTCTGCCAGCTAATATAAATTCTGAGGTTTCTTTTACTTTAGTGCTGCTTTTAAAGCCTATATAAGCTGTTATTCCCAAAAAGACTAACAACATTATTACATCTAAATAATTCATATTCAACCCTCTCAATTTTTCGCTTAATTGATTATTTAAAAAGGTCAAAGACTTTAGATTTAGCCTTTGACCATTTATGTTAAGAATAACTATCTTAAACTAATACTTCACCATCACGAATAACATTTATCATTGGCTTAGTCATTACATAAATATCTTCATCTGGATTACCATCCACAAGAATTAAATCTGCAATCTTGCCTTCCTTAACTGTACCTAGTGTTTCACCATATCCAGCAATTTCAGCACTATTTTTAGTTGCTTGTAGTAACATATCTTTGTTCTTCATGTTTGAGAACTCATATCTAGTTGTGAACTCAAGACCAGGTCTTGCAACAAACTCTGGCATTGTAATATCAGTACCCCAGCCCACTTTTAGTCCGGACTTATTCAGTACATCCCATCTTTGGAAAGCTTGGTGTACTAGATGATCCTTGCTGCCAGCAGCATTTGTAACTAGTCCTTGTGGGTTTTCTGAAATCATAAGCGCCCATAAGGATAATGTTGGGATAATATAAGAAGTTTCCTTCTTAATTAACATATCAATTGCCTTATCAGAAATTAGAGAACCATGCTCAATTGTTCTAATTCCAATTTCTATACATCTCTCAATAGCCTCAGAGCCATGACAATGCACAGCTGCGTATGTATCATCTAGCTCACACACTTCTTGAAGTGCTTTTAGCTCATTAACAGTTGTGATTCTCTTGCCAGGCACTCCGCCTTTGTTTGTCATTGCGCCTGTTCCCATATATTTTAAGAAGTCAACGCCTTTTGCAAGCTCTTGTCTAGCAACTTTTCTTAGCTCGTCTGCAGAGTCAATCTCAGCATATAGTAGTGGGAAAGTGTTGTTTCCTAGTGTAGTTGGTGTCATGATGATGCCAGAAGCTATAACTCTAGGGCCTTTTAGGTCGCCATCATTGATAGCGTTTCTAACAAAAATTGCAGTATCTCTTGTTGCGCCACAATCACGAATTGTTGTGTAGCCTTGCTTTAGATACTCTTTAGCAAATCTGTAACAACCGAATAGCTCTTGACCTAAATCTCTCATAATTGTATCTGTGTTACAAGTTTGAGCTTGTAGATATAAATGAGCATGAAGATCCCATAAGCCTGGCATTAAAGTCTTTTGCTTTGCATCAATAACCTCTGCATTAGTTAGATCAATTTCGCTTCCGCAAGGAAGTATTTTTTCAATGACATTGCCTTTAATAACAACATCAGCAAACTTTTCATCAAAACCCTCTGTTAAATAGTCAACAAGTCTTGCATTTTTAATTACTAACATTTTCTTTCTCCTTTTAATTACTTATTTTATTTAGCTTCTGCTGCTTCTAATTTTTTAAGATATTTATCGTAGTATAAACCAGTTAGGACAAGCACTATTGCTGCGCCTATGTAAATCATAAATATAGAATTATATCCTGATACACCTTCTGCATTATCTAGAATGCTACCAAATATTGTCCAGATATAAATATCTGAGCTATAGCCTATTGCTGATACTATACCAACAACTGTACCGTACATTTCTGTTGGAACTTTTGCTTCTGCAACTGGAACATACATACAGGCACGTCCTAAGTTGAATGCAACGCAGAAGAAGAAGGCTGCAATCAGTCCGCCTACCATAAGGTTAGGTGTTTTTGGGATAAATAGTAGCAGAACAGATGCAATTATTATAAGAATAGATGTTTTCACAAGCACCATTGGCGATTTGCCAGCCTTATCCACCATCTTTCCGCCAAGCGGAGAGCAGAAAATTCTAAATCCATACTTGATAACAATACCTAGCGCTGTTGCCCATGTTACAGGAACTAAGTACACTTCATTTACAAATGGGTTTATGTATAAAGCACCTGAAATGATAACGAACATGCAGAATACAATTATAGTATTTATCCAAGTTATTGGCAGTTTTAGAGCTGCTGGAACCATTTTAAAGTCAAACTTGTCTTGGTCTGAATTTGTTTCGCTCTTGTAAACAAGATATTTTTCAGGATTGTAGAAGAAGAATATTAGTATGCCGATTAAGATACTAAATCCGCTATAACAATAAATTACATATGCAAAACTACCGCCCTGCTCAATGTAGCTTGATAATGCGCCTAGAACTACGAAGGATAATACAAGAGAAACTAAGCCATAAAAGCTTTCAAATAGACCAAATATAGTACCTTGCTCGCTGTTATTGCCCATTAAACGAAGGCTCTTAACAAAAGCTGACCAGTATAAAAGTGTTGCTGTTATACCAAATAGGAAATAAACAACTAACATCATTGTATAGCCAGGATTAGTGGATATGTATAAACCTAAAGCTGCTGTTAGTATGCTTGAGCTTACCATTAGCCCCTTTGCACTAAATTTGTCGGCAACCATGCCTCCAAAGAAATATCCAACAAGCGCCATTACACCATACATAGATAACAAGAAACCTTGTTGTTGGTTTGTTAAACCAAAAGCTGTTTGGAATGGAACGTAAAAGTAGGATGGTAGATAAACTATATTCCATACATTTAGTCCTGCTGTTAGCAATAAGATGATCCAAAATCTTTGACCTAAGCCTTTTGAAGTTGTACTCATAAAAATTTGCTCCTTTAACGTTTTTATTTTGTATACATGTATATTACGCTTTTTATTGTACAAGTACAAATAAATATTGTCAATAGTTTACATCTCGCCTTTTTCGCCAAAAAAGATACATACATTACAGTGAAAATACCTATAGTAACGAAGAAAAACAGTAAACTGAATTGATATTTTAACTGAAACACACAAAAATTAGTACACGTACAAATATATAAACAAAAATCCAAAAGTTACAATTTTGCAACAAAAATGCACATATGACAAAAAGAACCGCCTTCACATCTCTGCAAAAGCGGCTCATTTATATCGTTAGTTTTATTATTTTATTTTGTTTCATCATTTCAATACAAAGATCAATATTCTTCTCTGCCTCGGATTTTGTAATGTTCATTTGGGATATCATAGCCATTATTATAATCTTATTTATTTCAACATAGCTTATATCAATAATTCCTCTCTCTTTGCCTTGCATTAAAGCTCTCTCAACGCCCTTGCCTATCAAGCATATAATTTCAGCTTGGTTTAGTGAAGTCATATCATTATAAAATCTCGCTATTTCATAAACAAGGCTTTTGGTCCACTCTTGAGGATCTGTTGCAATCATATTTTCTTCTAACAAGCCATGATAAAACTGAATAAGCCCTTCAGTTTCAAGTATCTTCTCCATGACATGGATATACACATATGTAAGCTTTGAGATGGGATTTTCTATATCCTTTAGCTGGTTTTTAATTTCTTCTGTGTAGCCAGAAAGCATATTATCATATATAATTTTTGCTATATTCTCTTTTGTTGTAAAATGATATGGCAGAACCCCTAGCTTGACATCTGCCCTTTTAGCTATCTCTCTCATCGTTGTTTCTTTATAGCCTTTTTCTAAGAATATCTCTTTTGCAACCGTTAGTATTAATGTCCTTGTATTCACTGTTGCCTCCCTTTGTATGATAGTATCATTATAACTACTCATATATTTCTAGTCAATATTAAAATGCTTTAAATTATAAATATATTGTGAAAAAGGTTATATTAGCTTGATTGATGCAATTCTAATCAGTTTATGAAGCAAATAGTAAGAGTCCTCGCATTTTTATAAAACCCGCTAAAACCTTGCTATAAAAAATTTTTATAAGCAAAAAGCTGCTGTAAATGGTGTAAATCATTGACAGCAGTTTTTGCTAAGAGATTAAATTTTAGTTGTTTTCAATTTTATCGATTATAGCCCCTAACTCTGACATATTGTTGATAATATAATCAGCGCCAGCTTTGTTGTATGTATCAATAACTCTTTTAGTGTGGGCAGCTTTATCTTCTCTAGAAAGAGCCTCAAACTCAGCCTTGCTAAGCCCTAAAGCTGAACTGCCCTCAATAATGCCAACAGTTAAAACGCCAGCAGTCTTGCCTTCCTTAATATCAGAAACAGTATCTCCAACCTTAACAACGGCATCAACTCCGCTAATTTTCATAGCTTCCATGTTTCTAAAAATCATGAAAGGATAAGGTCTGCCGCAACCGCCAACATCATTTGATGTAAAGCAGTAATCAGGAGAATAGCCATTCTCTTTTGCTTTAGGAATAACAATATCCATCATTTCCTTTGTGTAACCTGTTGTTGAGCCAATTTTAATTCCTCTTGCCCTTAAATCAGCAATTGCATCAAGCACATAATCTTTTGGATCTGCATAGTTTTCAACAGCAGCTAAAATTGCAGCCTCGCTCTTCTCATAAACTGCATCAACATCTGCCTCTGTAAACTCTTTGCCTTTTAGCTTTGCCCACTCAGCAGAAATTCTTGGCATGTTTAGCATAGTCTTAACATGGTCACGCTTAAGCATTCCCATTGGCTCTCGAACTTCTTCGTTAGTTGGTGTAATTCCAAACTCCTCAAATGCGCTAATAAAAGCCTGAACAGGAGCAAAGCAACCATAATCAACTGTTGTACCAGCCCAATCAAATATCACAGCTTCAATCTTTCTCATAACATAACTCCTCTATCTATTAAAATACTCACCAAATATCTCGCAAAGCTTAGTCATATCCTCTGCGTATATCTCTCCAATATTACCAATTCTAAATGTATCAGCATTTGTCAGCTTTCCTGGGTAAATCGCATATCCACGCTCTTTAATGAAATTGTACATCTCCACAAATGAAAACTTTTCATTTTCTGGATAGAAGAAAGTTGTGATAATAGGGCTTTGATGCTCTCTATCTATATAAGATTTTATTCCAAGCTTGTTAAGCCCATCAATTAGAATATTGTTGTTATTCTTGTATCTAGCTTCTCTAGCTGTAACACCGCCCTCAGCAACTAGCTCCTTAATCGCTCTAGAGAATGCAAGCACAACATGAGTTGGGGAAGTAAATCTCCATTTTCCTTCCTTGTCCATTTCTAGCCACTGTTCATATAAATCTAATGATAGGCTAGGTGACTTCTCTTTACAGTTTTCAATAGCTGCTTTTTTGCAGATGATAAATGAAAACCCAGGTACTCCTTGAATGCATTTGTTAGCAGAGCTGATTAAGAAATCAATCTCTAGCTCTTTAACTGAAATATCAACACCACCAAAGCTAGACATCGCATCAACAATATAAGTACAGCCAGCAGCCTTGACAACTTTAGCAACAGAAGCAATATCATTTAAAATACCAGATGTTGTTTCGCAGTGTACGATTGCAACATGTGTTATGCTCTTGTCATTAGCTAAAATTTCTGCAACTTTATTAGCGCTTGGACGCTCATTATAATGGCAGTCATAAACTTCATGCTTAATTTTAGCTTGGCTAGCAATTTGCACCATTCTTTTTCCATAAGAGCCGTTTGTAATAATAAGTATCTTCTCATTCTCGCCAACAGAACTTATAATAACAGACTCAACGCCGAATGTTCCGCTTCCCTGCATTAAAACAGCTGTATATTCTTGCTCTGATACCTTAGCAAGCTTTAAAAGCTCGCTTCTAATTTCTTGAGTAATTTGCTTATAGTCATTATCCCATGTGCAATGGTCAACAATCATCTCATTTTTAACAGCCTCACTAGTAGTTAATGGGCCAGGTGTTAGCAGTTTATAGTTAATCATTATATAATTTCCTTCCAATTATTTCTTAGCATTCTCTGAAATAGCTTCGTGTTCTTTTAATAGCTCAATTGTTAATGCTTCAGGGAATACTTTAGAGTTAGCAGATAAAGCATTAGCATCGGCAGACTCGCCATTATATAGTGGTACAGGATAATTCTCCATTAGAGCTGGTCTGCCTTTCTCGATGATACACTTTACCATCTCCATAGCTAGTGGATTTGTTTCCTCGCCCTTGTCAACAACAGCTAAGCTCTCTGTCAATGTGAAATTACCTTCTGTAGGATCAATAAAGTCAATTGGTAATCCGCTTTCCTTATCTGCAACTGCATGATGTCTTAGACCAAAACCAACTGCCACCTCTCCAGCTCTTACCTTCTTAATTGGGCCTGAGCCTGAGGATTCAAGATGTGCGCCAGCATTCGCATAAATATCGCTTAAAATCGCCTCTGTTTCTTGCTCGCCATACTCGCTTACTAAAGCTTGAACCATCAGCCATGCTGTTGAAGAGCCTGTAATATCCACTATTGAGATAGCTCCGCTGTATTTAGGGTCAGCAAGATCTTTAATTGATGTTGGTGCTTCTAAGCCTTTAGCTGTTAGTTCTTCAGTGTTTATAAATAGTGCGCCTTGATTTCCAATAAAAGGTGCATAAAAGCTTGGAAAGCTCTCTAATGTATCTGCCTCAAAAGATAAATCTAAAAACATATCGTGATCATTTTGCGCGCTATCAACATAGTAAGAGCTCATTGTTACAACATCTGCTTCGATAGCACTTCCCTCAGCAAGTAGCTTTCCGCCTAGTTCTGAAGTACCAAAGCTTTGGATTAAGTACTGTCCTTCATAACCGTTAGCGTCAAGCGTTGCTTTGATAGCATCAACTGCTTCGTCATCAGCATTTGAATAAAAGACAACCTGCTCAGCATCGCTTCCTTCGCTAGAGCATCCTGCAAACATTGAAACAGATAGTGTAGCCAATAGAGCAACTGCGATCATTTTCTTAAATAAGTTCTTCATATAATTTTCCTTTTCTTAAACTATACATTTTTTTGTGTTTTATTTGAAAAGTAGCTTAATAGCCCTTTTGCAACTAGGTTAGTGATTAAAATTAAGATGGATAGCACAAAGATTTCATTAAAGTTAGCAAAATGTTGTAGCTCTTTAATTTTAGCTGTGATAACCATTGTTCTCGCGCCAGCAATAAATATAACAGCGCTTATAGTCACCATAGAGTTAATAAAGTAATAGCTAAACACTTCAACTAAAGAGGAAAAAGCATTAGGCGTTATTATTCTAACAACAGATTTGAGCCAACTATCTCCCATAAGCCTTGCCGTTGTTTCCCAAGATGAGTTAAGCTTTTCAAGGCTATTTTTCATTATTAAATATGGAGAAGAGAAGAAGTGTATTATGTTAGAAATTATAATTAGTGGGAAGGTGTTTTGTAGTGGAGTGCCAGTGAATGTTAAAAGATATGCAACACCAATAACCATTCCTGGTATTGCGTTGCTAACAAGCGCAACACTATCAAGTATCTTGCCAAGCTTTCTGCTTTCTGGGCTTCTTGCAGAAATCAATGCCGCACCATATACTACTAAAGTTCCAAAGACTGCCGACATAGCCGATACAAAAATGGAGTTTTTGTAAACTGATACCAGAGCAGTATCTTCAAGCACTGATTTGACTATATCAAAAGTTGGTATAATTTTATATGGCCATTGCTCTACAAATGGAACAATGAAGATAACTGCAAATACTGAAAGCAAACAAGCTAGCAGAATTGAGGAAGCTGTTCCACACAAAACATCCCTCGTTTTGCTCTTTTTAAGCTCTATAACAGATATCTTGTTGTATCTGATATTGTATTTTTCAAGATATGTTAACAACATAATGCTTAATATTGATGGCAATAGCATAGTTATCGCCACAGCAGAGCCAGCGTTGAAATCAGGAACACTACCAAGCATGTTTTCGTATAATGTTGTCGATATCAGCTTAATGTTTCCGCCAAGAGAGGTTGGTATACCATAGTCAGTGAAACATAGAGTGAAAGTTTGTATGAAGGAAGCCGCAAATGTTCCTAGCAATGGTCTAATAATTGTTATTAGAAAGTTCTTTAAGGCTGTATCTCCCATCGCCCTTGATACAATAATAAATTTCTTGTCGATATATTTCATTGTATTGTTTATTAACAAAAATGCTATTGGAAGTGTGTATATAACATAGCCTAAAACTAAGCCATAAGGGCCGTAAATTTCAAATAGCTGAAAGCCTATTATTTTTGTTATTAACCCTTGCTTACCAAAGGAATATATTATTGCAAATCCATATGTAATTGTAGGCAAGAGCATGGTTAGTGTTGTTAATAATGGTATCGATTTCTTTACTGTATTAGGTACATTAGTGAAGTTAACTGTGTAGGCTAACATAAACGCCAGCAGAGTCGATATAACAGCGCTTATAGAGGATAAACCGACACTATTACCTAACGCTTCTAAAAGCATGCCTTCTGTTATTAGTCTTGTGTAATTGGTTAGCTCTACTCCCCCATCTCCCCAAAAAGACATGAATAAGATAGTAAGCATTGGCACTATAAGAAAAACCACAAAGATAAGCGCTATCATTATGAAAATGCATTCAACTAAGGAAATTTTCTTTTTAACCTTAACCATCAGTTTATCCACCTACTTGCATAGCTAGACATTGATTAAAAAGAGATAGGATATTGTTTCTCTTTATCTCAAGCTGGTTTAGAATAAAGTTTTTCACAAAGTCGCAGTTTGGTGAGTTAATAATCTCGGTTGGAGCAGCGTATTGTAGTATCTTCCCTCCATCTAACACCATTACTTTATCGGATAAGCTCAGAGCCTCTTCTGGGTCATGAGTTACTATAATAGTAGTTAGGTTAAATTCTTTAGCTATTTGTTTTATTTTTTGCTTGATGCTTTCCTTGATAACTCCATCAAGTGCACTTAGAGGCTCATCTAACAAAAGAATTTTTGGCTTCATTACAAGAGTTCTAGCAAGCGCTACACGTTGCTTTTGCCCTCCTGATAGTTGTTCAATGTTCTTATTTAGATGCTCTTTCAAGCCTAGAAGCTCTATCAGCTCCTCAACTTCTTGTTCTGTTGAAATATTTGGGTTGTTTCTTAGTCCGTAGACAATATTTTGGTATGCATTTAAGTTTGGGAACAAGGCATAGTCTTGGAAAACTATATTAAAGCCTCTTTCTTCCATGCTAACATCAGTTATGTCTTTGCCATCAAACTCAATTGTTCCGCTATTACAATCTGTTATTCCTAATATGATGTTAAGCAGAGTTGTTTTTCCACTTCCAGAAGAACCTAGTATGGAAACTATTTCTCCATTTTCAATGTCTAGGTTTATATTATTAAGTATTGTAGATGAATCATATCTTTTTTGAATGTTTCTAAGCTTTAGCATAATTTTTCTCTCCTATCAAAATCTAATCTCTCTTTTTCTCTTACAAAATGGATTATATACTAGCATTGTAAAAAAATAAAACAAACTTTAGTAAAATCTATAAGAAAATTACAAAAGTTTGTTGTTCGTGTAGAAATATTACATTTTTAACTAGAATAAGAGAAAGATTTAATGTCAATTGAATTATTTTCTATCTTACTGGAGTATTTTTCGTAGTCTGTTACTAAAATTCCTGTGTATATCATATCTACTAAGGCAATCTGTGTACAACGTGAAAATACTGCATTTCCATAAAAATATTGTTCATTTTCAGTATGTAGCTTAATATCAGCATACTTATTTATTAGTGTATCCATAAAGTTAGTAATAGCTATTGTTGTTGCGTTTGATTTTTTGGCATTCTCTAAAGCATCAACTGTTATTCTAGAAGAGCCTGTATAGGAAACTGCAATTGCAACATCCTCTTTAGATAAATTTTTAGCCACAATCTTTTGTAAATATGGATCTTGATGAAAAACAACATTAAATCCCATATAGGTTAGCTTAGTCCTTAAATCATCTGCAACACAAATAGAATTTTCAACAGCGAAAATAGCGATAGTTTTTGCTGAAATAATAGAATTTATCGCATTAGATAGCTCATTTTGCGATATTTTCTTTAATAAGTCCTCTAAATGCTTAATATGTGTTGAGATGACTTTGCTTGGTATATCGGTTATATTATCCTGCTTTGACACTGGAAAAGTCACTGCTCCCCCAAGAAAACTAGAGTCCCTTTTTAACGTTTCAGCTGTCAGAACTTTTTTAAGCTCTTTAAAGCCTTTTAGCTCCAGTGCGTTAGCAAATCTAATGACTGTTGGCTGGCTAACTTCTGCAAGAGCTGCTAAATCTTCAATTGAGGAGTTAATAATATCAAACTCTGAAGATAGGATTACATCTGCAACTTTCTTTTCTGATGAGCGAAGCGATTTATATTTCTTTCTTATTAAATAACTAAATGGTATCTCC
>CAYJEV010000022.1:0-11636 GCA_964369265.1 uncultured Oscillospiraceae bacterium | reverse complement strand
TCCACTTTTCCCAGTCCCTTCTGTAGTATTTCTACACGAAATGTAATTTTTTTATTAAAACTAATAAGTTTTTTATAAAAATTGTTATTTTGAGCATATATTTCTCTGTTATTTGAAATTTTTAGTAAAATCTAAGTATAGAATTAGTGTGTTTTAAGTAAATTAACGTGATTAAATTTTATATTTCCAAAAAAGCTTTTTCTAATATGTCCATAGATTTTTCAAGCTCATCATCTGTGATGATTATTGGAGGGGCTAAAGTAAGAACATTATTGCTTGATATTTTAAAGCTTAATCCATTTGAAAGGCAGTTATATAGAATTTGCTCTGCTTCTATAACAGCCTTTTCTTTTGTTATTTTATCAAGAACTAGCTCAACACCTACTAAAGCGCCTATTTGACGAACATCACCAATTAGGCTTGTATATATTGAGAGGATACGTTTTTTCATATAATCGCCAATTTGATCTGCTCTTTCTAGCAAGCCCTCTTCTTCAATAGTTTCTATTAGAGCTAAAGCAACTGCACTGCCTAAAGGGTTTTTCTCGTGGGTAAAATGCCCCATTGAAGTGTCGCCACAATCATCAAACTTATTTTTAGCTATTACTGCTGAAAATGGAATTAAGCTTCCTCCCATCCCTTTGCCTATAGTTAAAATATCTGGCTCAACACCGAAATTCTCAAAACAGTACATCTTTCCTGTTCGTCCAAAAGCAGTTGGTATTTCATCGAATATTAAAGCTATATCATGCTTATCACATATCTCACGAATTTTCCTCCAGTATGATTTTGGAGGAATTTGCACATCAGTGCAACGTACAGGCTCTACCAATATAGCACCTATCTCATGTTCGCTACATATTCTCTCAATTATTTTTATTGCTTCCTCGCCATCATTATCTTCGCCTTGATAGGAAGAGAAATGCGGAAAGTGAAAGCAATAGTCTGGCATTGGCTCTAGATCCTTTTTAAAGTGCGGAGTACCTCCGGCTGCAATTGTCATAAAAGTTGCGCCATGAAATGAATCGGCGGCTGCTAATATTTTGTGCTTTCCTGTGACTTTACGAACAAGCTTTAATGCTGTTTCGTTTGATACAGCACCGCTTGTGGTAAACAACACCTTATAGTCATCGCTAGGCATTAGCTCACATAGCTTTTTGGCACACTTAGTTGCAGTTTCATTCGCAAATCGCCTTGGAGAAAACGAAAGCTCTTCAAGTTGATGTAACAATGCTTTTTTTAGCTTTGGGTGATTGTAGCCAAGCTGATGAGTGCTATTGCCATGAAAATCAAATATCCTATTTCCTTTATCATCGATAATATATACCCCCTCAACGCTTTTCACAGTGGTTAAGCAGGGCGTTGAGAGCGCTTGCGAAAGAAAGTATCTGCTATCGTCGTGCAGCTTTTCTTTTGTATCTTCCGACAAACTAGTTTCCTGCCATGATTTCCTAAGCTCTGTTGTGTTAACATCGCCTTCTATGCTTCTTGCAGACATCTTCATATAATCTTCTCCTAAACTACATTTATTTTTATGACTCGTTATGCTCGATTTTAACATGCTAATTATGTGGTTTCAAGCTAAATAATTACTATTCATGTAGGTTTTACACAGGCTTTACTCTAATAACAATTTCAAGCGAAATACCATAATAATTTTGAAAATTCCTCTAATTAAATAAAATCCTTGCAACATCTTTTCTGCAAAATCCTTGCTTATTGAAGGCGCAAAAAAGTACCGCAGACATCATATCTACGGTACTAATTCTAAAACAAATATCAATTTTATTTTAACCCAAGTCATCAATTAGCAATAAAGGAAAGCTATTATCCATAAAATTAAGTGTAACATTAGGAGTCCATTCTTTGTCTACAAACTCAATGTTTTCTAATCCCATTTCTTTTAGCGTTGCAATGTCATATGTCCAACCAAAAGCTCCAATTTCCATTGCTTTTTCTAAAAATCTCTCTTCCTGACCATATACAGTTATCTTTTGATCAACACCTATCTTTTTATAAAACTCAGTTTCTCGCTTTATAGAGTCTTGGTTATATTCATAGAAGGCTCCGCCCTCCTGCACTTCAGGACTATCTATTTCTTGGGTTGCGCCTCCATGCCATCCAATAACTGAATCCTCATTTAGATATAGAGTGTTTGCAGCAGTAATAATGTAATTGGCAGCTGATGAGAATGCTAAATCTCTAACTTCAACATCTAGTTTGTTGTCAAAGATAAATTCGCCAAAATCCATACCAACATTTATTTCGCCACCTGGAGAATTTATAACTAGCCTATCAATATTATCAGTATATAAGTCTTTAATCTCCTCAAGCCCTTTAGAAGATACTTCTCCATCATAAACAATTGAATTGCCCTCTATAGTAACACTATATTCAATAGGAGGTTGCTCTGGAGAGTTTTCATATTCCATATACTGTGTAGAGTAAAACTCATCACGATTTATACTAAATAAATTAAGCTTATCATTAGAAGGGCTTCCCCACTCTCCATCAACTAGATTGATGTTTCTAACTCCTAGTTTATCAAGCGCATCTATTGTATATGTAAATCCGTCTTTGCCATCAGCTACTGAAGCGAAATTCTCTTTTAATCCAAGTGAAGTGATTTGCAGTTCGATACCAATTTTATTAAAAAACTCACGTTCAAGCTTTGCATCTTCTCGGCTTATCACAGATATTCCACCATTAAACCCTATAACAGAGTCCTTATATAAGTGTAGAGTATTTGCTGCAGTCACAACATAGTTTGCAGCAACTGAAAACGCATAATCTTTGACTTCAACATCAAGCTTATTATCAAAAATAAACTCTCCTAAGTCAATACCTGCGTACATATCTCCAGCCTTTGAGGTTATTACTAGCTTAGTAATATCTTCACTATAAAGTTTCTTTACTTGCTCGACCCCTTCCACTGTAATGTCGCCTTCATAAACGATAGCGTTATCTAAAACATAGATGCTATCATTTTGCTGTGCATTTGCAGACGATACAGATAATTCATCTGTGTTCGAATCTGCATTACACGCAATCAATCCAAATGATAATATAACTACTATAAAAAGTAATATTATTCTGTTATTCATTAGCTTTCTCCTTATTATGATTTTGGTATTGTAATTGTAATTTCTGCACCATTATTATTTCTTGCAGAAATATCTCCTTTATGCAGTTTTATTATCTCTCTAGCAAGAGATAATCCTATTCCAGAAATGCCATTTTTACCAGTGTAAAATCTTTTGAAAATATGCGGCAAATCTTCATCGGAAAATCCTTCGCCATCATCTAAAATAACAATGACTATATTATTGTTTTCGACTTTTGTGGTTATTTCCACCTTGCTTTTAGCATATCTAAGTGAGTTTGAAAGTATAGTATTCAAAACATTATACATATACTTTTCGTCACAAGAAGCCATAGCTTCATAACCATCAAAATTACATATTAGCTGAATATTCTTATCGTTAAATGTTGGTTTGATATAGGATATTAGCCTATCGATTACTTCATAAATATTAATAGTAATGTGATTTAATTTTAAAGCTTTGTTTTCTAGCTTTGAAATCAATAATAGCTCCTCTATTAGCTTTTCCATAAGTTCGCATTGCTTAAGCACCACCTCGCAACTCTCTTTAACATCTGGAGTTATGTCTAAATATATGCTCTCTGTATAGCCTTGTATAGAGGTTAGTGGTGTTTTTAATTCGTGTGAAGCATTATTAAAAAATCTTTTAAGTTGTTCTTCTGTATTCTCAAAATATTTTCCCACTCTATACCCCAAATATACAGAAATCACAATCAATATAATAGTAGCCACTATAAATATTTTGTTAAGGGTATCTAGTATATATAGATACTCATCTATATTGATATAAAACACATGACTATCATTCATTACCCTAAAATAAATAGTTTCTGAAGCCAAACTAACGCTATGAACCATATTGATTTGAAAATTACTAGAATTAACATATTTTAAAAGTGCTATCTCTTGTTCATATAGCAGGTCTGTTTCCAAAAGATTTTTGTCAATAAACTGAATTTGCATACTGCCTTGTTCGCTAGTAACTATATCAAAAAATACTGGATACTCCGTTGCTTCATCATTATTGATTCCAACAATAGGGTCACTACTAATTGATATATTTTTAAGAGTTGCTTCTGCTTCATTATGTACATTATTTCGTATGATAACATTAACTAAAATTATAAGTGATATAGATGAGAGTACTGCAACTAAGAAAGTTAAGCTGGCAAAATATCTAGTTTTATGCATCTTGCTTGCCTCCATTTTCTTTTAAGGTGTATCCATATCCCCATTTATTAACGATAGCAACAACACTATTTGCAAGTGTTAACTTCTTTCTAATTCGGCGAATAGTTTCATCCACAGCCCTTGTTTCTATAGCAATATCATAACCCCATACATCTCTTAATAGTTCATCACGAGATACTGTACCATCGCCTTTGGAGAGCATATAAGAAAGGCAAGAAAGCTCTAGTTGAGTGAGCGATAGTTCTACCTCATTACAAAAAACTGCATAATGAGAAGCACTAAAACGCAAATCACCAAAAATAATATCATTCTGCTTAGGTTTAACCATTTCCGAGCGACGAATTAACGCTTTAACTCTTGCGTTTAAAAGTGTTGGTTTAAATGGTTTTGTTATGTAGTCATCGCTACCGAGAGTAAGTCCTGTTATCTGATCAATATCACTATCTTTTGCTGTTAGTAAGATTATAGGCACTGATGACTTATTTCTAATCATATTGCAAATAGTAAAGCCGTCATTTCCAGGCATCATTACATCTAATATTATTAAGTCAGCTTCTTTTATTAAAAATTCGCTATATAAGTCATCACCATTTGAAAAACTTACCACAGTGTAGCCTTCACTTTTCAAGAACATCTCAATTAAATTTCGAATGCTTTCATCATCATCTGCAATGTATATCAGTTTATTCATACTCTTACCTCCAATAGTCTTAAAACATCTTTCTTAAATTATACTATACTTTATATGTTTTCGGTAGAGGTATTTTTAATTTTGCAAAATGACTTATCAATCGCATTAGTCGGACAAGTAGCAATACAATTGCCACACTTTATGCACTCTGCCCTATTGATCTCTTTAGTCACTTCAAGGCTCATTGGACAAACCTTATCGCACTTTGAACATCCAACACATTTTTCTTCATCAAAATGCATTTGATACATACTAAAGCGATTAAAAAATCCATAAAATGCCCCTAGTGGACAAAGGTATTTGCAAAAAAATCTACTAACAAACACGCTGGCTATTAGTATTATTATCAAAAGCGACATCTTCCATGTGAATAGAAAACCTATAGCTTTTTGCAGTGACGGATTTGTTAGGATTAGTGGTATGCCTGCACCTATTGTTCCAGCTGGGCATATCCATTTACAAAAGTATGGTGAAGCAACACCAAACTTATTGACAATTAAAACTGGGGCAAAAACTGTAAAAGCTAGCACTAAATACTTTATATATCTCATAGGCTTATCAACTTTTTTAGGTATGCTTAGCTTAGGGGTTGGTATTTTATATAACAAGTCTTGTAGAAATCCAAATGGACATAAAAAACCACAAATAACTCTACCAAACAACACTCCAAAGAGCATAATGCTGCCGATGACATAGAACGAAAAGTTAAATTTCTGGCTGCCCATTACTGCCTGTAATGAGCCAATTGGACATGAAGCAACAGCACCTGGGCAAGAATAGCAATTTAATACTGGCAAACAAACTGCCTTACTATCTCCTCCAAATATCTTGCCTTTAAAATATCCTATTAAATATCCATTTGCAAGAACTGCTGCTAGCAACTGAATTAGCATTCTAAATTTAGAGTGCCTTTTTTCTTTTGCATTCATAATTTTCCATTGCTCCTTCTTTAAAAGATATGAAATAACCGACCATAAGATATAGCCATAGCTACACTATATTTTTAACATTATATTAGCCTATCCCTATACATTCAAGGCAAATTGCGACAGCCTTTGAAAGAACCATTAAGTGTTCATCTCTCAAAACTCCGACTGTAATAAAAGTAATGGCAAGCGATATAGTTACTATTCGCAGCATATTTTTATGCTTCACTTATCTCACCTAATCTTTCACTCACATAGTTTGTGTAATGTTCAACGACTTCTTCATCTGTTTCAACATTTGGCGCTCCCAAAATAACATCCCCTACAATGTTTCCCTCACTATCGACAAAAATTGTTGTAGGGAGAGCTTGCGCCTTACCTAACACACTCTCAAATAAACTATCATTTGGCTTCAAAGTTGTAAAATTAGCATTACTCTGTGTTAAAATATCCTCTGCAAATTTAGGGTCTGCTTCATAGTCAACACATATTGTAAGCATATTCACATTGTCGTCCAAGCTATCGTGAAACTTCGCAAGACCTGGCATTTCTTCAATGCATGGAACACATCCAGTTCCCCAAACGTTAATCATAGTTAGATCATAATTTTTGAAAACTTCTTCTGTTACTGTGTTACCTTTTATATCAGTTGTTTCAAAGGTTATTTTCTCTGTTTTAACATCTGAACTCATCTCTTCAGCATCGCTTTCTTGAGCCTGCATTACTTCTGAATTTCCAGCTGTGGTAGCGCTCGTTGCCTCTGATTGATTTGTTTGTGCACAAGATGCCAACATAGCAACTATAATAATAGAAAGCGTCAGCAGTGTTGTAATTTTTTTCATGATAAGAAATCTCCTTTTTATTTGTATTTTGATTGTAGCTTTATTATAGCTGATATTTCAGATATGATTAACCTTGATGCAAACACAAAAGTGTCACAACTTTGCGTTTTATTGAATCCTCCCAAGGAACATTAACTTTCACTCCTCATTATTCATTTTTCCTCCCCATCTGTCTAGTTTTAAAAGACAAACCAAACTTTACTAACATTCCCCCAAATTTGTATTAACTTTCGGTGAACTCGCTTGAAAAATCAGATTTACATATGTATAATATAAAGACAGGGTATAGGAAAGATTTACCTAACCTATGTATCTTATTATTTATTTTTTTAAAGGAGGAATACCCATGCGAAAATCTTCTAAACGCTTCTTCACAGTTTTCCTAGCAGTTCTCCTCGCTTTTGCCGTGCCTTTCATGCAGATTGGTGCAATCGTCAGTATGGAAAATGTAAAGTTTTCTATTACAGAGCCATCGACAGGAGGTTCGGCTGGTGGCATATTCTGGCCAGATTTGATAGGCAATTATACTGAAAATCAAACAATAACATGGACACCTAATGAGCCTAGTCTCACCTTCCAACCAAACACAGTTTATACAGCAACTCTTTCTATGGAAACAAAAGATCCTGACGAAAACTTTGATGCGAATGTTGGTGATATAATTGATGGTTTCAGAGTTACTGCAACAGGTGCCGGCACAATAACTCTAGAACAAACATATCCAGAAACTGATGATGGTACTATTGACACTATTGAGTTCACTTTAACTGCACCTAAAGCTGGCGAAACTCTTGCTGAAAGAGCTTTAATGGAATTTGATAAAAAAGTACTTAATGTACCAGAAAATCCTGCTATAATCTGGTTAGTATCTGATACTATCGACGGAACTTACGAAGCAGTAACATCTAGCTCTCAAGTTGCAGAATCTGGGAAATATTACAAAGCTAAATATGAGCTTGAAGGTACTTCCCATTACAATGATAGCAACACAAAAGTTTTCTTTAATGATATAGAAGGTGAAATAGAAGTAAGGTCGTATGCCACTGATATTATTACTTCTGCTCCATTCTTAGTACAAAGTGTTCAAACAATCTCTTCTGTTGATATTTCTTTAGCTGACTTAGTTGTTGGTCAAGCTTTCCCAGAAGCAACAACTACTACTGATGGGGTTTGGGTTGAAACAGACTGGCTTGAATATGGTAGTGCTAATGCACTATATGGCAGTGCTGTTACTGGAAATGTAGAGGCTGATAAATATTATGGAGTGAATATTACTTATAATGCAAACAGCGGCTATACATTCCAAGATACTATAGTTCCTCCAACAGGATATGAAAAGCTAAACCTTAAAGATACGCAGTTCCAAGTAACCAAAAGAATTGATACCTTCCCTCCAACCACCCAAACAATCTCTCATGTTGATATAAATGTACCAACCCTAATCATTGGACAAGACTTTCCAGAACCTACTATTCTTACAGATGGCGTTGAAATAACTTCATATCAGTGGAAAATTTCTGATACTTCTGACTCTAGTATAAGACCAGTTGCAGCCGGTGCGAAAGTTGAGGCAACTACTGACAGTAAGAAATATTTTCTTTCTGTATACGGAGAAATTACATCATCAAAATATGTTTTTGCAGATAGTGTAACAACAAACTTTGGCAATGCAATTATTAGAAATACAAGCGATTTTGAAGAGAGCACAACCTTTCAGTCTTTCCAAGATGGAAAAGCCATTACTCATGTTGATGTAAACATTGGCGACTTAGTTTTTGGACAACCTTTCCCAGAGGCAACTATTGCAGACACAGCTAAATATACTGTAGAAACTGTATGGACTAATGATAATAATTATGTGGTTAATGATGATGGAAATTTAGTTCAATATGGGCAAACTTACCACATGCACATTAAATATACCACTAAAGACGATTACCTGTTTGTCGACCATCCAGCAGTAACTTCAGGTTATGAACCTTTTATGCCTTCATATGGTGATAACAAAATTTTATCTATACTCAAGACATTTGACCCATTAGTAGATCCATCAATCACCCAAACAATCTCTCATGTTGATATAACTTTACCTAATTTAGTTCCTGGACAACCTTTCCCAGAGCCAAAATCTCTTGCTGGAACTATTGTTAAAACTACTTGGCAGGAAGTAGATGACTTAGGCTTGGCAAGCGAAGTTGGTGCAACAGTTGAAGCAAATAAGCTTTATATGCTAAATTTTAACATATCAGCTAATACTGGTTATGTTTTTGATGATAATGTAACTATAACTGATGGATATAGCTTGGGAACTCTAACAGACAACAAAACTATCTCTGCAACTAGACAGTTTAGCACCAACACAGATAAAACTTTAATTGTTGGCTCTTTTGACAGCCAAAACGCACCAAATGTACCGACTGCCTACGCACCAACTGGAACTATATTCAAAAATCAAAATGGCACGATAGTTGATGATGCAGATGATATACAATTAAATGTTGCAACACCTGTATATGATGAGATATTTGAGTTTGAAAGCATTTTTGTATCTTCCATGCCAAAAACAGCGAAGAATATAGAGTATAAGCATTTAAGCTTAATTTCAATTTTTGATAATAGATCTCTTGAATTTGATAAGCCTGTTGATGTTTTTATCCCTTATGATGAATTAGGCGATGAATTTGATCATGAGAAAAAAATTGGTGTTCTTAACAACGTTGGGGAAGGTAGTGTTGCTGATGTAAGGATAGAAAATCACCAAGATGGCATTCTGCTAAAAGGCATTGAGAATTTAGCGGAAGCTTCATTCGCTTTCTATACTTACGAAGACATAATCTCTTCTGTTGATATTTCCTTAGCTGATTTAGAAGTTGGAAAAGCTTTCCCAGAGCCAGTAATAAACACAGCAGGGGTTCTTTCTCGTGCAATTTGGTTTGAGTTTGATGTGGATGGAGAGCAGATACACCTTGATGATAATGCTATTGTTGAAGCAGAGAAGCGATATTCAACTATAATTTTTTTAGCTACTCAAGATGGATATGAGCTTGATATCAATCTTGAACTCCCAGCAGGATTTAGTATCGCTGAGTTTGAAGATGGTGCTATTGGCATTATGAAATTTGCCGATACTGTTACTGCACCAACAACCATAATAAACTCTCTGAATGTGACTATCGACGAGCCAACTAATGGTGAGGAGCTACCAGAAGCAGAAACAACAACACCAAACGTATTTATTGAAACTAACTGGAGTGACATAGAAGGTGATAATATAAATAATGCTAACTATGATGAAAATAGTTATTGCAATTTAGGCATTGTGTTCTACACTAAACCTGGTTATGAATTTGCTGATAATATAGCAATTCCTGAGGGATATACTGTCACATTTAAAAGTAAATTTCTTATAATGCTAGCAAAAGAATACAACGCACCTTCCGTAAAGCCATATAATCCGTTGATAACTCCAACAAAGCCAACTTTCTTGGTGACTGATGGTTGGAATGATGCTTTTAGTAATTTAGAGTTTATTTATACAAAATATGTAGAAATAAACCACGTTCCTGAACTATTAGTTAATTCACTTCCAAGCAATGCAAAAAATATTGTTTATCTGGACTTAGCTTTAATTCTTACTGATCCTACCGCACTTTTCCCTAACATCTTCCAATACGCACAAAGAATTTTCATTCCATATTCTGAATTAGGTAATGGATTTAATGAAAGCGCAGATATTGGCGTTCTTCATCTGCCAATACGCGCAGATGTCCCAATTTCACATTCAATAACCAAGGCAGCTACAGGTTTCTATATAGAAAATATTAGAACCCTATCCCCATTCGCTTTCTATACATTAGAGAAAACTTCTAGTGGCAGCAATAGAAGCAATGATGACGAAGACGAAAGCGCTGATAAGCTAGAGGATTTATTAAATAATACTTTAGATGAAATTAAGGACAGCGAAGTTGGCGGAACAGTTGTTTTCAAAGCTGGCTCACTAACAAACAATCTTCCAGTTTCCTTAATGTCAGCTCTATACGAGCATAAAGTTAATTTAGTAATTGATTGGAACGGCGGAAAGGACATTATAATCCCTGCTGGCAAAGCTATTAAAACAGGCACAGCAAGGGCGTTCTATTCCTTTGAAGAGCTTGCTGATATGTATGAAGATGCATACATTATCGAAAATCCAAACGCAACCTCAACAAGCACTAAATCTAACCCAAGCACAGGCGCAAGAGCATAAATTTTTAAGCAATAACTTTAAAAGGGGCTGCCACTAATGGTATAAAACCATTAGTGGCAGCCCCAAATCATTTAAATTTCATGGAAAACTAAGCACAAGTGTAAAAAGCGTTAAAGGAGGAATCAGAGGGTAGATAAAAACTACTCTCTTGTTTTATGAAATATTTAGTTAGGGCGGTTTAAGAGATCATTTTGAAGTCTTGCTATGGTGCTATGGTCTGGACAAGGCTAATCGTCCAATATCCACATAAATCGTATATCATTTTTACAGGCTTCTTCTATTTTTCTTGATGAATAATTCCCAGTCAAATATCCACGTTAGTAGTTGCGTTAGGATAGAAAAAATCAGCATCCTAATGGCTGCCGATTTTTTCGTATATTATATAATTTCTAAAACAAAGACATTTGATTTTCTATTATACTAACGCTATCCCTATCAGTAATTATAGCATTGGAATTTACTTCACCGATAAGCACAGGCGAATTTGGATTGTGCTTTCTCATATTCAAAAGCGAAGTTTTTTCATTTGTTAGAGCATAGCAATAACTGCAACCATTAGCACAGCAGTTGTATGTGCCGATATCAATGCTGTAGGTACATCCACATTCTTTTCGCTGATTTTTATCTTTTTTAGCAG
>CAYJEV010000021.1:3168-23552 GCA_964369265.1 uncultured Oscillospiraceae bacterium | reverse complement strand
TTTGAAGGTCGTGGGCAGCGGAATGCCCACATGACCAATTTATATTAGATTTTTTCTAAATCTAATATAAATAATCTCCACTACGTTCCGATTATTCATATTCCTCGCAGGGGCGATTTTGAAGGTCGTGGGCAGCGGAATGCCCACATGACCAATTTATATTAGATTTTTTCTAAATCTAATATAAATAAACTGTCACTACACAATGCTTTGAAATGTGTAGTGACAGTTTTTGTTTTAAGGAAAATATTATAGTCCAAAATCTTCTCTGAAACATACTGGTATTGTTTTAGCAAAATAGAAATGCCCGCTATTATAATCTCCACCCTCAACTGCAAAGGCAACCCCCTCTACTGTTGGATTGTTGTACATTATTGATTTTGATATTCCATCAATAGAGGTTATCTCCATAAAGCTTCCAGCAGAAATAAAATCAAGCCCACTTTTAGTTAAATCCACTAAAGCAATATTATCCGTTACTGTTACAGAATTAAAGAATGGATTTTCTTCGTCATATTTAGAGAATATCTCATCTATGTATAAGTTTAAAACATCTTTTGCTGTAATTTCGCCTTCAAACCCCACTAAAACCTCTTTGCTTACCTCGTCTGTCATTCCATCGTCGGCAATTGTAAACAAGCTAACATCATTATCCACAAGCTCGCTCTTTCCTATAGGTGTGCACGCCGATGTTGTTAGCAACATTAGCATAGCTATCGCCACCGTTATACCTCTAGCAGTTACCATAATTACCCCTCTTCCTTTCTTCAATAGCACAAAACACCTATTTTGCAATGCTACACTCATCATTTTATTGGTAACTACATAATAATATAAAGATTCTGCGTTTCTTGTAGAAATAAGTTGGGATTATATGGAAATTTCTTCGGCGATGCGATAAAGTTCTATATCAATCTCTCTTTTCATAGTTAAAGCCTCTTCTATTGGCATATCCGATACTAAATTATCATTATAAACCACTACTCTGCCAGCCTTACCCTCTTTTAACAACATAACGCTCTTATGACCCATTCGGCTTGCAATTATTCTCTCGCTTGCTGTTGGCGAGCCGCCTCTCTGAACATGGCCTAGTATAGTTGCCCTCGATTCAATCCCTGTTTCCTCCTCGACTATTCTAGCTATCTTTGCAGCCTCTCCAACTCCCTCTGCAACAACTATAATAAAATGTTTTTTACGCTTGCTAAGGGACTCTTTTATGCGGTTAACAACATTCTTTTCAATTGTAAACTCAATCTCTGGTATTAAAATTGAGGTTGCGCCACAAGCAACTCCTGTGTATAGAGCGAGCTGCCCTGAATGCCTTCCCATAACCTCCACCACAGAACATCTATCATGAGATTGTGTTGTATCTCTTAATCTATCTATCATCTCAGTCGCTGTGTTAACAGCTGTATCAAAGCCTATTGAATACTCGGTTGAACCAATATCATTGTCAATAGTCGCAGGTATTCCAATGCATGCCACACCAAGCTTAGTTAGCTCTCCTGCTCCTCTAAATGTACCATCTCCTCCAATTACAACTAAGCCATCAATATTATATTTTTTGCAGTTCTCCACAGCCTTTAGCCTATATTCCTCCTCAAGAAACTGAGGACATCTTGCACTGAAAAGAATTGTGCCCCCTCGCTGAAGCATACCACTAACCGAACGCAGATCCATCTCAAAAATATCATCATTAATAAGCCCTTGGTAACCTCTGCGTATTCCCATAACTTTAAAACCATTTTCTATTGCTGTTCTAACAACCGCTCTAACAGCTACATTCATGCCAGGTGCATCTCCACCACTAGTCAGTATTCCAATCGTTCTCTTATGCATTATTCTATACCCCCTAAATTGAATTATTTTCTATATTACATTAAAGATATTTGTATTCGCTATTATACTAATACATTACCATTAATACAAATATTTTGCAACAAAAATAAACCCCAGATTGCTCTGAGGTTTAAAGTTTTACTAATTATTTATCTCTTTTACAACTATCTTATTTCTGCCTGTGTTTTTAGCTTGTCTTAAAACAGAATCAGCATTTTCAATAATATTCGCAATTGATTGAGATGGCAACACTTTATCATAATATGCAACACCAACACTAACTGTAAGCTTTTTAGAAACTGTTGATTTTTTATTTTCAATTTCTCTTCTATCAATTAGAGCCTTTAGTATCGTTGCAAGCTCTTCGACTTCTTCTAAAGTCTTTTCTTGAGTTATTATAATAAACTCCTCACCACCAAAACGCCCAACAAATACATGGTCATTTGCAATTGAGGACAGTATCTCGCCAAAAGTTACTAGCACACCATCTCCAGCAATATGCCCATAAGCATCGTTAAACTGCTTGAAGCAATCAATATCAACTAAAATAACGCCTAAAGAAGTTTCCTTCTTCACAACTCTGCTGATATGTGTATCAAAATAAGCCCTAATAGCTTTTCTGTTGTTGATGTTGGTTAAATCATCAGTTTCAGAAATAGTTACTAGCTTTGCTTCGTATTCTCTTTGTATTGTTACATCTTGGAAGAAATAGAAATATCCAACCAAAGTGTGGAACACATCAAATATAGGACTTTTCTCTATTAAAAACTTATGAGCCTTACCATGGCAGATAGCCATTGCCTCTGTGCTAATTTTTGAGAAAGAAGAATATGTGATATCTGAGCCTAAAACAGACTGACCAAAGCTGCTTATTGTGAAGCTTTGCAGATTTTCTTTATCCACACTAAAAGTGTTATAGAAAGGATGATTTGCATTGATAAAGTTATAATTAGCATCAACTATCATCATTGGCATAGGGATGTTATTAACAAGAGAGTTAAATTCCTCATTTATATTCCATGCCTCTGTAACATCCTCTGCAAGACCAACTGTACCTATAGTTTCTCCCAGCCTATTAACTATTGCTGATTTATAAGCGATTAGTTGTCGCATTTTATCGCCAATCTTAACCTTTTCATCAAAGCGGAACGTCCCTTGATTTTTCTCTACTATCTCATCAGAGTCCAAACAATTATAATCGCCTTTAGCATATTCTTCGTCGCTAATATCCCAAATATAGCTATGTTGCTGGCCTATTACCTGTTCCTTAGTTTTGCCTACAACATTGCAGAAATATTCGTTGACCTTAGTATGCTCTCCTGATACATCTTTAAACCACACTAAGTAAGGCACACTATCTATAAGCAGATTTAGCTGATTAGAAGCCAGCTCAAAGTCTAGTATATCTCGCATCCTTAATAGAAAATGCTCCACACGATAACTTAGCATTGCATCATCGGCAACCCAAATATCATAAAAGTCTTGTTTATTATATTTCTTTAAGCTTGAGCGTTTTGTATCTTGAGCATATAAAACAAATTTGGTATAATCTGCGCAATGCTTTTTTATGTTGTCAATTCCATGCTCGACCACGCTCTCAAGCCCAACTACTACAACATCAGCTTTAGCATATTCTGAGGCATCATCAAGCTTAGCATCAGTAATTTCAATGCTGAGTCTATCAATTTTCTCAATACTTTCAATATTATCTTTTACCTCTGCCCCGATCAAAGCGATATTAACTTTAAATTTATCCATTATTGTATCTTGTCCCCTTGTTCCCTTGTCCCCTTTGTACTTTTGTACAATCAGTTCCCTTATCTTCTAATCAACCTAACTCTACACTTATCTTTCCTGAAGTTTGCCCTTAGCAGAAAACTGCTCAACCTCCAACACAAGAAGCGCAATAGCTTTCATAGCGCCTTCTGAAAATATGATAGGCGCATCCTTATCATATTGCTTCATAATTTTAGCAAGAGCCTCTTCTTTATTCTCCTCTACTTCAACCAGCTTGCCAAAGCCAACAACTGAGCGATAATAAGTTGAGTAGTTACAAGCCATCTCTGCCTTATAAAGCTCATCTTGAATTGCAATACAAAAAGACACTTTATTATCTCTATTCATAAGCTCTATCTTTCTGCCAGCCCTCGCACTATGAAAATATAGCTTTAGCTTTCCATCATTAAGCTCATAAGCGTAGCTAAGCGGAATAATATGAGGATAGCCATCCTCAGTGTTTTGGGCTATGTTGCAAAACTTGCCTTCATCTAGTATACTTCTTATGATTTTTTCATCAACTATCTCTCTATCTTTGCGACGCATAACAATGCTCCATTCTGCCGCTCAGTCAGCTTAATAACAATTGAGTTTGCTCTCATCAACTGAGCAAGGAATGACAAGAGCATCTTATTAAAACGAATAGGTTGAAATATATTTTAAACTATTCATCGTTGGCCAAAATAAAGAATTTGAAAAGGAGAAACATATAAGCTATAACAAAGCCTGCTATGCATACTATTTTAAGTTTTTTAATTTTATCAATAAAACCTAAACCTAATAACATACCAAACGACAATACACAAACTTCAAAAATAGCAACTTCAAATATATTAAAACGGCGAAATTTTATAACTACATCCTCTACAAAACCTGCAAAGAAATTCTTAACCATTCAAACATTAGGTCTGCTTTTAATCATGATATCCCCCATATTCTCTGCCAAACTTAAGATTTAGTCCTCATCATCCTCAAAAAAGAACTTCCAAATTAGATATACATAAGATACAACAAATAGTATCTTAATAGCTGGAGAAAGCTTTTTGAAGAAATCAGTAAACATTGTTGCTAATGTTATACCAAAACAAACTAGGCAGATTTTCATCATAGCTAAATCGAAAATGCTAATATCTCCCATCTTTTCCATTGCATGATCGGTTGTGTCAACAACGAAGTCATAAACCCCCTCGCCAACATGCTTAATAGCTTTTACATCAAGTTTCATATTCATTGTAATTCCTCCTTATTTTATCTTAATGCTGTATTAACATTAAGTTTTATTACTTTTTATCTTTCCTTAGGGTGCCCGATATAATTAGAATCAGTTTATAAAGCAGATACTAGGCTCTCTAAGTGCGTTAAAGCCTTTTGTAATGCGACAGCATTACTGCAAGCCTTTGCCTTCTTATAAAACCTACTATCTACTTTATAAATCTTCGACCCAGAATAATCAGATTTTGCTTTTAAACAAGGCAGACGAAGATAGAATACTTGCGTATTCTGATGAGGATAACGCAGTTTAAGAGGGAAATATGTTTATTATGGGCTGGTTCGAATTATATCGGTCACCCTAAATAAAACTAAGAGTTTTGATTATAGGTTTCTATTAGATATGAAGATTCTAAATCGGCAATATGCACCTTTACTGCTAAAGGATATTTCGCAAAAGCATGGCTTATAGTAAAGCTTCCGCCTTTAACCGCCTCATCAAACGCCCCCATATGCCATCTTATCGCAACAGCCTCGGCTGGTTTTAGCTTCATAAATCTTTCAATTATATATACTGACTTTTCGCCATGCCCTAAAGGAAAAGTGTCTTCAACTGTGTAGTAAGGGGCAACTTCCCATTTTCCTGTTTCAGGATTCTTAACATTCCTTGTCGATACTTTATAATAGTTCACCTTACATAAATCATGAAGCAAGCCGCAAATAGCAAGGCTCTCCTTTGGCTCGTCATCATGCTTTTGAAGCAATAGCTTCCCAACATTTAAGCTATGCTCGCAAAGCCCGCCTTCTTGTGATAGATGAAAACGTGTGCTTGCTGGAGCTGTGAAGAAATCAGTTTTCTCCATTAGATAATTAAGCAGTTCCTTTGCTCCGTTTCTTGTTATATGTTGATTATATATACTAATAAACTCTTCTTTTAAAGTCATTCTATCGCTCCATTCCGCCACTAGACTGGCATATATTTAAGTGAATAGGTAAAAGTGAATAGTGAAGAGTGATTGTGTCGCTTTGCGACATTTTAAATGACTTGCAGTCGGCTTAAAGCCTTGATATATCTTGCAATTTTCTGTCCATCACGAAGTGATAGATTAACTTTTCACTTTTCATTCTTCATTTTTTACTAAGTCAAATACAAAAATTGCTAGTATGTATTATTCCATATTTAATTATACCACAACTTTCACATTAGTAAACTAACTAATTACATAAAAAATGTTAAAATTTTTAACTTTCTCTAGTATACTTTCTAAAAAGTGTGGATAAATTTATATTTCGTTAATTTTTTACTTTCTTGTTAATATTGCTGAAAAACGCTAATATCATTATAAAAATATAAGCAAAATATGTGATTTTGACTATTATCTCCTTAGCTCATAACATTCAAATGCAAATATCCTCTTCACATTGCCATCAAGTTAAATAGAGTAAAATTTGTTTTGTTCAAAAACAATTCATAAAAATAACGCCACTGACAAGCAGCAGCGTTATAATCAAAACACTTAATTTATTTCACTTTTTATAGTGTAGCTTCAACAGGAGTCGCAACTGCATCCTTTGGAATTGGGCAGTTATAGCCTTCCTTAGTTGCAACTTCAAACTCTTTTTTAGCTCCAATAATCAGCTCTGGATTGTCAATTAAATCAATAGCCGCACCAGCAATAACCTTGCCAGCAAGCAACACTCCCTTATGCACCAAGCCTGTGTTACCACAAGAAACTATCTGCCAAGAATGTCCAGGCATGTATTTTGGCCATGTCGCAACAGTAATTTGCGCTGTTGGAGTAACCCAGCTTACATCGCCAACATCAGTTGAACCCATCTGCACTTTTTGTGAATGATGAAGAGGCATTAGGAATTCATTGATAGGGCTGTTTATTTCAGCCATCTTATCTTCAACCCAAGCTTTTTTCTCAACGCTTTCAGAAGCGCCTAGCCCTGGTGTGTTACGATTTGGATTTTCATAGCTCTCTACTATTCTTTGAGCATAGGAAAGCTCTTCATTTGTATAAGAAGAAACGCCTATCTCTTCAAAGTTCTTATAAAGCACCTTCTCTAATGAGTAGTTAGGAACAACATTTGACATACCATCAACAAATAGTTGCGATACTTTAGTTCCTGTCATTAGAGCAGCTCCATTAGCTATATCATCAACCCTATCCTTTAAAGCTAATGCTTCGGATACTTTAGTTGCCCTTATCATATATAGCACCTTAGCCTTTGGCTGAACAACGTTTGGAGAGTAACCTCCAGCATCAGTTATAGCATAGTGTATGCGAGATTCGTCTGTCATATGCTCACGAAGGAACTGAACCCCAATGTTCATTAGCTCAACAGCATCAAGAGCAGAACGCCCTAAATGTGGGTCACCTGCTGCATGAGCAGAAATACCACTAAAGTGATATTCTATCTGAATGCAAGAACTATGAGTTCCTGAAGTTACTTCATTGATGCTGCTTGGATGCCAAGTTAGCGCTGAGTCAACATCGTTAAATATGCCATCTCTAGCCATAAAAGCCTTACCAGCAACGCCTTCTTCGCCAGGACAGCCATAGAAAGTAACTGTACCGCTTTTTCCACTAGTTTCAAGATAGTTTTTAACAGCTAGAGCAGCTGCAAATGAACCAGCACCTAAAGCACTATGCCCGCAACCATGACCAGCGCCGCCCTCAACGATAGGGTATTTAGAAGTTTCACCTCCAGCTTGTGATAAAGCATCTAGTGCATCATACTCTGCAAGTATGCCAATATGAGGTTTGCCGCTGCCAAAGCTGCCACTAAAAGCTGTCTTAATACCAGCCACATTCTTTTCAACTTTGAAGCCTTCTTTTTCAAGCATTTCGCAGTATAGCTCTGTAGATTTATACTCTAGCAGTGAAAGCTCTGCAAAGCTCCAAATCTTATCATTTAGGTTTGTAATCACATCTTTTTTAGCATCAATAATATCAATAGCATTTTTCTTCAAACTGCTCATACGGTTTCCCTCCTAAATTTTAATTAGTTAGTAAAGCACCTTGCTTAAAAATTCTTTAGTACGAGGATTTTGAGGGTTGCCAAAAATTTGATCTGGCTTTCCTTCCTCAGCTATAACGCCTTCGTCCATGAATATAACTCTATCAGAAATTTCTTTTGCAAATCCCATCTCATGAGTTACTATAACTGTTGTCATCCCCTCTTTAGCAAGGTTTTTGATAACGGATAATACCTCGCCAACCATCTCTGGGTCAAGGGCAGAAGTCGGCTCGTCAAAAAGCATTACATCTGGTTCCATAGCAAGCGCTCTCACAATTGCAAGACGTTGTTTTTGTCCTCCAGACAGTCTTTTTGGATACTCATTTATCTTCTCAATAAGACCAACCTTCTCTAACAGCTCCGCTGCCATCTTATCTGCTTCTTGCTGAGTTTTCTTTCCTAGAAGAACAGGCGCAAGAGTAATATTTTGTTTTACTGTGTAGTGAGGGAACACATTAAAATGTTGGAACACCATCCCCATTTTTTGTCTATGAAGATTGATATTAACATTCTTATCAGTTATATTTACACCCTCAAACATTATTTCTCCCGCTGTTGGCATCTCAAGAAGATTTAAACAACGAAGAAATGTACTCTTTCCGCTACCAGAAGGCCCGATAATGCTTACAACCTCGCCCTTATCAATGTGGTTATCAATGCCCTTTAATACCTCTAGCTTACCAAAGCTCTTATGTAAATTTGTTACCTTAATCACCAGCACTCATCCTCCTTTCAAATCTCTCAACTATTTTGGATAGTGTAAATGTTAGAACTAGATATATAGCACCAACTATTATTAGTGGCTCTATTGTTAAGTATGTTGCGCCGTTTATTACTCTGAATTGAGTCATAAGATCTCCTAAGAAGAAAGTGGAAGCAAGTGAAGTTTCCTTAATTATCATTACAAACTCATTTGCAAGCGCTGGAAGAATGTTTTTAATCGCTTGTGGAATAACAATCTTCATCATAGCTTGGGATTGGCTTAGACCAAGAGATCTCGCTGCTTCTGTTTGTCCTTTATCAACTGCTTGAATGCCGGCACGAATGATTTCAGCAACATATGCTGAACTGTTTACAACAAGTGCTACTAATATACTCATTTCCTTTGACATATCAAGCCCTAATGTGTTTGGTATGAAGAAATAGAAGAAATATAGTTGTAGTAATAGCGGAGTACCACGAATTAGCTCTATATAGATTGCTGATAGCATTTTAACAATCCATATCTTAGACATTTTAATAAACGCTAATACTGTTCCGAATATAGCTCCAAAGAATACTGTCGCTGCCGAGAAAGCAACTGTATAGAATACACCATCAACAAATAAGTTGCCATACTTATCTATCAAATTAAAAATTGTGGATATCATATCCATAAAAGTACCTCCTATCAAATCTTAATCCCCCCGTTTAACGAGGGGATTTTAGTTATTTACTCTACCTTTAATGTGTTTGAAAGTTCAACTGCTTCTTCAGTCCATATCTCATACAGACCTTCTTCGTTTACAGTTTCAAGACAACCATTGATAAACTCAATTAGCTCAGTTTCGCCCTTTGCAACACCAACATGGTTACCAGATTGTGCATTTTCAAAGTAAACTTCGCTCATCATGATATCATCATAACTTTGCTCATATTGCTCGCCATTTGGAGCAGACATTGCAATCGCATCTACCTTGCCACTAATCAGCATTAGAATAGCATCGGAAGTTGCTGAAACAGGCTCCATCACTACATCTGCAATTTGAGTTGAAGCAAGCTCATATTGTAAAGAGCCATTTTGAGCAGCAACTGTCAGCCCTGCAAAATCCTCAATAGTCTTTAGCTCATCAGCTCTTTCTTTTAGCACCATAATGCCTTGACCTCTTGGATTACCAGCATTATACGCAATTGAAAGATCCATCGCTTCAGCACGCTCTGGCTTATAAGCAAGACCAGAGATTACCATGTCAGTTGTGCCTTGTTGCACAGCAGCCATTGTTGAAGTAAACTCCATTTGCTCAATTACAAGCTCAACACCTAATTCATCAGCAATATACTTTGCAAGCTCGATATCAGCTCCAACTACAGCCTCTTGACCTTCTTTAGTTAAATCTAAAAACTCAAAAGGAGCATAGTCTGGGCTTGTTGACATTATAATTTTGCCATCGGCTTTAATTTGCTCAAGCTTGTTAAGCTCTTCTTCGCCTGCGCCGCAGCCAGCCAAAGAAACTGCCATAAGCATTGCTAATATTGTTGCACTAATTTTTTTCATTTAAATTTCCCCCAAATATTTTTGAATATATTCGTATTATATATTCATTTTTATCATTTGTCAATCATTTTATCAAAGAATGCACTGAATATTTATAAACGACAATGAATATTTTCTCATTTGAGGGAATCCTTATCACACTAAATGCTACATATGTAAATATATGTTATTAAAGCTTACTCGTCAACTTTTAGTGAGTTAGACAATACAAGGGCATCTTCAACCCACACATCATATAAACCTTCTTCATTGATTGTTTCAAGGCAACCATTGATAAATTCAATTAGCTCTGTTTCGCCTTTGTTTACTCCAATACGAGTGCCTTCTGATTTGTATTCAAACAGCTCTTCGCACATCATTATCTCATCATAGCTTCCAGCGTACTCTGTACCAGTTGTTGTAGTTATTGCAACAGCATCAACCTTCCCAGAGATTAACATCATTATAGCATCTGAGGTTGAGGATACTGGCTCCATTACTGGCTCTGTTAGCTGTGTAGAAGCAAGTTCGTGTTGTAAAGAACCGTTTTGCGCTGCAATTTTAAGCCCTGTGAAGTCTTCTAATGTTTTTAGCTCTTCTGCACGATCCTTTAATATCATTAAGCCTTGACCGCCTTTAGCGCCTGTGTTGTAGCCAATTGATAGCTCCATTGTTTCGGCACGTTCTGGCTTATATGCAAGGCCAGAGATTACCATATCGGCTGTGCCTTGTGTTACAGCTGCCATTGTTGTTGAGAAGTCCATTGGCTCAATTACAAGCTCAACGCCAAGCTCATTTGCAATGTACTTGCCAAGCTCAACATCAGCCCCAACGATTTGATCTTGACCTTCTTTAGTTAAATCAAGAAACTCATAAGGAGCCCAGTCTGGGCTAGTAGCCATTATTATCTTGCCATCAGCTTTTATCTGCTCTAGCTTATTTGCCGCTTCTTGCTCCTCGCCACCATTGCATCCAACTAAGGATACCATCATTAACATTGCTATTATAGTTGCACTTAACTTTTTCATTATCTTTTCCTCCGAATATTTATTGAATATATTCGTATTATAACGAATAATTTTTCGTTTGTCAAGTGTTTTTTTCATAATTTTATGAATATTTTCATCAAAATATGAATATTCGTGTTTTCATACAAATAGTAAGCTCTGCATATATATTATTATAATCATATTGCATTAAGGAGGAATAGATTTGAAGAATTTGCCTAAAATTGCTTTGGTGTTGCTGGTAGTTATCATTTTAATTGCTTGTAGCAATAAAGCAAAGCAAGAGGAGTATAAGATCCTGCCAGCCAACGAAATTGGAATTTTGTTAAATGAACAACCATGGATAACCTTAGTTGATGTTAGAACATATGCCGAGTATGAAAAGGGATATATTGAAAAAGCTATAAATCTCCCACTTGATACACTAGAAAGCTCTGCTAAAAAACATCTGCCTGACAAAGAACAAACCATTATTGTATACTGCAAGACTGGAAAGCGCTCTCAGGTTGCAGTTTCTGATCTTATAAGCTTAGGCTACACAGACATTATCGAACTAGAGGGTGGTCTTGATAGTTGGAAAGGCTTGCTTGTTAAAGAAGAGTAAAAGAAAAAACGCTTCACAATCGTGTCGCGTTTTTTCTTTTAGAAGGAAATTTATAGAACATTGAAGTTAGTATATTTATAAGAAGAAATGATGTTAGCCATCTCTTCTCCATAAGCATTTTTAAAATCCTCCATAACCTTTGAGCTAATCTTTATACCATCTGCCTCGAATATTGAAGCTGAAACCTCAGCGTATGACCAATAGGAATGTGCGCAGTGATAATCAAAGCCTTTTAATCCCTCAGGACGTTTTGTATACTTTTCATTCTCACTGTAATTTACATCTTTTACTATATGGATACAATAATCGTTTTTATGCAAGGTTTGAGGTACTAGATAGCTAATATATGGATTAAAGCCTCTGCATATAGAGTTGTCTAAATGCTCGCAGTATATATGCCCAGCCTCAATCAGTCCCATTTCACTAAACTGCGTGTGCCAAGGGCAAGAGGTAATATGCATTTCTAAATCAGGCGAAAAACTCTTAACCTCATTTTTATTACTACACCCTAAAGCCTTAACCTCTTCTGTATTAACCCATTCTCCATATTTCTGATACACAGGGAACGTTAACTCCTCGCCGTTTCTGATAGCCAGTTGAGCCATTCGTCTGCCTCTTTGTTCGGCATAATACTGTGTTGCATGTATAAAGGCTTTTTCCCCTCTCTCGCCAAAACTCTCCGTTAAATAAACATAATATTTCGCTGCAATAAATGCATGAACTTTTTCATTAAATCCCATAATCGCTCCTATCATTATATCATTTATGGTTAATTGTATCATAAATAGATATTATTGTCAATAAGCGGCAAAGTCAAATTGTTGAATGCATTTTAAACTAAGACTGCTTGTAAATCAAATTACCATCTTTATAAGTCGCTAGCACCTTTATTTTATCAATCAGTATTGTATCAATCTCAAAAGGGTTTTCGCTAAGAACAACAAAGTTAGCAAGCTTGCCAACCTCTATGCTTCCCTTTTTATCTTCTTCAAAATACTGATAAGCCGAATTAAAAGTAACTGCCTTTATAGCCTCATACACAGAAACGCACTCCTCCTCGCCAAGCTTTACTCCAGCAGAAGTAATTCTGTTTACAGCACACCATATTGTCTTTAACATATCAGGTGGCAACACAGGTGTGTCTTGATGGAGAGTGAATATTACTCCACGTTTTAAGCTTGAGCATAACGGACTAATCTTATAAGCTCTATCGCCTGTGTTTTTAATATGAGTATCCCCCCAGAAATAAGTATGTGCGACAAAATAGCTCGGCATTATTCCAGCTGCCTTCATTCTATCAATCTGATCAACACGCAAAAACTGCGCATGAATCATTACATTTCTCATGTCATTATGCTTATCATAGGCTGAAATAAACTGCTCCGCTGCATTATCACCATTACAATGCACAAGGAGCTGTTTATTTTGAGATAATGCCATGTTGACATATTCCTTAACCTGTTCATCATTGAATATTGGATAGCCAGAATAGCTCTTTTCTCCCTCATATGGCTTTGACATCCACGCAGTTTTGCCTTGCGGGCTGCCATCAAGAAACAGCTTGTAACCGCCTATTCTAAACTTCTCTTTATAATCTGCTGTATATTCAGCATATTCGCTCATCAAATCAGAATTTCTAACGTCTAAATAAGCAACCACATCTAAATCTAGCTTACAGTTTAAATAAAACTCTATGCTCTCTTTTGTTCCAAGTATATCCTGCGCAGTTGTTATTCCATAGCTTGCATAAATGCTTTCGGCGTGTTTCATCAGCTTAAGATGCTCTTCTATTGAGATAGCTGGTGCTTGTTTTACTATATTTATAAAGGCTGTTTCTTCCATATATCCTGATATATTACCCTTATTATCTCTAACATACACACCTCCCTCAGGATTTTTAGTATCATTATTTATCTTGAACATGGATAAGAGCTTGCTGTTGACTGCCCCCATATGCCCGCTAGCATGGGAAACTGCTATTGGTATTTCAGCAGAAACTTCGTCTAATATCTTTGCTGTTGGGTACTCGGCATTTGGATAATTGTTGTGGTCATAGCCTATCCCTATAACCCAATCTCCTTCTTTTATATCATGTGTACTAATATACTCTCTCAGCCTTTGCGCTAGTTCTTCCAAAGACTTTGTGCCAGCAAGCTGCACTTTGCTAAGCCCAGACGCAAAATGCGATATATGGCTGTGTGGGTCAATAAAAGAAGGGAGCATTGTCTTGCCATTTAGGGATATTAGCTTTGCTTCTGGGGATGACAACTCTTTTGCTTTATTTAACTTGCCAGCATAAATTATTTGACCATCTTTCACCAAAACAGCCTCTACTTTGTCATTTTCGTTTTTCATTGTGTAAATGTTTCCACCAAAAAATATCTTTTCCATAAGCCCTCCATTAATTTAAGTGAATAATTAAGCGAAAGAGTAAAGAGTTATCGCCAGCACAAATTCTTTAGGAGACATAGAATTTTAGTCTAGTTCCAAATCTTCATTTTTCACTTTAACAGCGTCATCAACACTCACTATTAGTATACTACATATTGTAATAAAATAACAGCGAATTCTTTAATTATAATCAAAGCTTTTATTATGAGCTTAGTAAATACAAAAACAGCCTGCCAATTTCTTGACAGACTGCCTTATTTACATTAAATTACTTAGCAAACTCAATTGCTCTTGTTTCTCTAACAAGATGAACCTTGATTTGACCAGGATATGTCATCTCACCCTCAATCTTAGCCACTATTTCTCTAGCAGTTAAAATCATATTATCATCATTGATAAATTCAGGCTTAACAATAATTCTAATCTCTCTACCAGCTTGAATTGCAAAACATTTTTCAACGCCCTCAAAGCTGTTTGCGATTTCCTCAAGCTTTTCAAGACGCTTCATATAGTTTTGTAGGTTCTCACGTCTAGCGCCAGGTCTAGCAGCAGAAATAGCATCAGCAGCTTGTACAAGGCAAGCGATTACTGTTGTTGCTTCAACATCACCATGATGTGATTCAATTGCATGCACAACTTCGAAATGCTCTTTATATTTCTTAGCTATATCAATACCTATCTCAACATGGCTTCCCTCAATCTCATGAGTCATTGCCTTACCAATATCATGGAACAAACCAGCACGTCTTGCAAGAGTTACATCAACACCAAGCTCTGCTGCCATAATTCCAGCGATATAAGAAACCTCGATAGAGTGATTAAGCACATTTTGACCATAGCTTGAACGATATCTCATTCTTCCAAGAAGCTTTATTAGCTCTGGGTTAACATTGCCAACTCCAGTTTCAATAATAGCTCTTTCACCATCTTGCTTAATCTTAAGTTCAACTTCGCGCTGAGCCTTTTCAACCATCTCTTCAATCCTTGTTGGATGAATTCTGCCATCTTGTATCAGCCTTTCAAGGGCAATTCTAGCAGCCTCACGTCTAACAGGGTCATGAGAAGAAAGAGTAATAGCCTCTGGTGTGTCGTCTATAATTAGGTCAACACCTGTTAGGTTTTCAAGGGATCTTATATTTCTTCCCTCTCGACCTATAATGCGGCCCTTCATTTCATCATTTGGAAGAGGAACAACAGATACTGTTGTTTCAGTCACATGCTCGGTTGCACATCTTTGAATAGCAAGAGATATTATATTCTTTGCCTTCATGTCACATTCTTCTTTTAAGCGAGATTCCATTCTTTGAATTCTTAGCGCTTTTTCATGAATTAGTGAATCCTCGAGTGCTGTTAATAAATATTCCTTAGCTTGTTCAGCTGTATAACCAGAGATTTTCTCAAGCATATCAAATTGAGCTGCCTTTATTTTGTCAGCCTCTTGAAGCCTTTCTTCAACCTCTTTAACTTTTTCGCTAATTAGTTCTTCTTTCTTTTCAGCACTAGCAAGCTTTTTATCAATCATTTCCTCACGTTGCTGAACTCTTCTCTCCATACGAGATACTTCGCTTCGACGCTCTTTTATCTCTTTGTCGCTCTCTGTTTTTTGACGGAAGATCTCATCTTTTGCCTCAACTAATGCTTCCTTCTTTTTAGACTCTGCATTTTTAATAGCATCGCTAACTATTCGAGCAGCTTCTGTTTCTGCTGAACCTAGCTCTTGCTCTGCGATCTTCATTCTGTATTTTATACCGATTGGAAAGCAAACAATTGCCCCTATAATCAGTCCGATTGCACCACCTATCAGATACTCGATCATAAAAATCCCTCCTTTTTAAATTTTCAATTATATTAGGAAAATACTCTGCCCAAATTTCCTCGAAATTATCTATCTACTTATTTTTGCAAGGCAAAAAAAGATATATTAAACTATATCAAGCTTCTCTTTTTAAAATAAATATATATAGTTAATCATCTTAGGTGTATTCCTAAGAGCTGTATTCACCGTTCTTTATTTTATCACATTTTTTAAGGCATTGTCAACAAAATATACCAGTGTTTTAAATATTTTTTATGTTTTACTGCGAAAATTAAGGCTATATTTCTATCATTTTACACAAAAGGCGTTATAATTCCTCCGCCCAAAACCTTATCCTCACTATAAAAAACCAAGCTTTGGCCAAATGTTGGAGCTCTTTGAGCTTCTTTAAACTCAACTAATACTCCCTCTTTATGATGGCTTACCTTAATAACTTCGGCTGGTTGATGGGCATATCTTAGCTTTGCAGTTAATGTATTTCTTTCAAAAATGCTTTCAATATCAGCGCCAGCAACGTTTTCAATATACACTTCTTTTGTATATAAATCGCTCTCATCAGTTGTTAAAACAACATCACCATTCTCGCCATCTATTTCCTTAACATAAGCATACTTGCCAAGACTCACTCCAAGCCCTTTTCTCTGCCCTATTGTATAGTTATAAACCCCTTTGTGCTTAGCTATTCTTTTTCCATTAACATCAACAAAATAGCCTTCCTTTGATAAGTTTTTGCATCTGCTCTCAATATACTCTCCATGGCTTCCTTCTGGTATAAAACAGACATCCTGACTATCAGGCCTATGCGCAACAGGAAGCCCTCTTTCGCTTGCAAGAGCCCTAAGCTCTAGCTTTGTCATTCCCTCAATTGGAAGATAAATATATCCAACGCTCTCGCTTGTTAGTCGATAAAGCGCATAGCTTTGATCCTTCTTTAAATCAGAAGCTTTTGTAATATAGTTCTTGCCATTTTCAAAAGTTGTGCGAGCATAGTGCCCTGTTGCTACTTTATCGCAGTTTCGACTTTTCGCAAACTCCATAAACAACCCAAACTTTATATTCTCATTACAAACAACACATGGGTTTGGCGTTTTGCCTTTTAAATAGCTCTCCATAAAATCAGCTACAACTATCTCCTCAAACGGCTTTCTATAATCAAGCACAACATGCTCAATGCCAAGATAATCAGCAACCTTCCTTGCATCAGTAACAGCATTTTTGGTATGTTCTCCCAAATCAAAAGTTACTGCTATTACCTCATGTCCTCTATCCTTTAAAAGCATGCAAGTTACTGAACTATCCACGCCTCCACTTAATGCTACCGCTATTCTCACTTTTATTTTCCTTTCAAAATTTAACCTACCTAAGCAAAATCTCCTTAGGCTTATGGCTCATAAAAATTGTTTGTTTTTCAAAACCAGCCATTTGAAGAATATAAACTCCCTTTTTAATATCTTTTCCAACATCAAAATATGTGTTCGCACTGCTACCAACAGTGACAAATCTGCCGCCAACAGCCTTGAACATTTTTAGCTCCCTTATCTCTGGGAGCGAATGTCCTTTTAGCTCAAAAACGCTTGTATTAAGCTCAATAGCCTTATCTTTTAATGCCACTTCCTTAAAAATTTCATTTACAATATCATCAAAAAAGCTTTTGTTTTGAAGAGTAAATCCATATCTTATTGGGTTGTTAAAATGCGCAATGCTATCATACGCAGCTGTACAAGCTATTTCATACATTCTTGTATAATAGCTTTCATAAAACTCTGTTATCTCTCTATCGCTAAGCTCTGAATTTGGCTTTGCTCCGCTGGCAACATCCATTGAAGCTAATGCAAAATCTAGCCTTTGGTCGGAGTATACATTCATCGCAACCTCAAGATTTTCATATAAATCAAAAAGCTCAACTCCAGCCATGACCCTAAGCTTGCCATCATACCTATCTTTAGCGCCAACTATATCGACTAAGCTCTTTTCAAACTGCAACAAACCATTATCGCTATTCTCTTCTATATTAAGCTTGTCTGTTATAGCAACGCCACTAAGACCAGCTCTTATACCCCATTGACATACTTTGCTAACTGCTCCAACTGCACCATAGGAGTGCTGTGAATAACAGTGCATATCATAATACTGCATTTCTTCTCTCCTCTGATATAACTTACTTTGATACACTTTATCATATCTATAATACCATATATTTATAACTATTTCAAATGGAATATTTTATTGCCTAAAATAATAAAATCCTCCCCTAAGTTAACAAGCTAACCAAAGGAAAGGATTTTATTTTAAATGTTAAATTGCTTCAAGCCTTATAAGGATATAATGCTTTGAAACCTTATCGCAATACTCTTTAACCATATTGCTTCCGTTGCTAGCACCGTCCCAAAAGATTAAAACCAAATCAGCATAGTTGACAATTTCTTTATTGCGAACTATAGTTGCCCTTCTGCCATACTTCCTAAACTCTGGGAGGAATTCTTTCATTGGAAGATTGTTAGCTTTTGCATAAATTCTAGCAGAAGCATCAACTCCTTTTGCTCCACCAGAAACAATTTGGCTAACATTATATGGAACAAATTTATCTATAATTTCGAGGCTTGGAAAAAGCTTTCTTGATCCTACAATAGCTACTTTCATCGCAAAACCCCTCCATTTCTAGTAAATTTATTTACACAAAGTATAATGTAATCACTTTATTACAAAATACAATAAAAAATTACAAATTTCCCCATTCTTTTAGGTACTGCTCTTTGCTCATTTTAGCTGGGTATTCCGCTTTCATTTTAAGGCCAAGTTCTGCGCCATCAGCAAGCAAGTCAATTAAAGTCATAACCATAGCCTTTGCTGGCAGAACATAAGCTATGTTAGCATCAGCAATCTCATAGTTCTCTGAATGGCCAATACCAGCTGCACCAGCAAAATATGCGTGTATTGTTGGCATTAGATGGGAGATATCTCCAGCGTCTGTTGAACCACCAGAACCTGTTGACCATTTAAGAATAGCCTCTTCTGGAATTAAAGTTTTGATGTTATCATACATTAAGTCAGCAAGCATTGGGTTTGTTATCATAGGCATATATCCTGGAAGATCTATAATGTTAGTTTCTGCACCAACAGCATCTCCGCCAGCCTTAAACGCTCTGCTAACCTTCGTAGAAGCATCGTTTATAGCCTCAACATTTGCGCCACGCACATATGTTTCTAGCCTTACATCAGCTGGAACGACATTTACTAAGTCGCCGCCCTTAGTTATTATTGGGTGTACTCTAATATGGTCATCATCCTTAAAAGTTTCTCTTTGCATAGCAACAGCAGCCAAACCTAAATTAGCAGCATTTAGTGCATTTATACCAAGATGAGGAGCGCCACCAGCATGAGCTTCTTTTCCAACATATCTAATAAGCTTTCCAACAAAGCCGTTGGAAGTTCCTCCACAAGTTGCAAGCTTATCAGTGCTTTTAACAGTTGTATGTTGCATTATCATTGCATCAATATCATCCATAACACCAAGCTTTACAAACTCTTGCTTTCCTCCTAAAAATGTTATCTTGCCTTCATTTCTTAGCTCATTACGATACTCAATCTCAACATATTCCTCAGCTGGAACAGCCATCAAAGCAACATCTCCGCTTAGATTTGCCATAATATCTTTGTTGGCAAGCGCAAAAGCAACTCCAACTAGAGAAGCACACATTGCATTGTGTCCGCAAGAATGGGCAGCCCCTGTTTCTTTGTTAGCGCATCTATGCCCAGGCGCAACAACAGCGTCCATCTCTCCCATAACAGCAATCTTCATTTTTGACTCTTTGCCTTTAACTGGCGCAATAATGCCAGTTACAGCTACTTCCTTTTCATAAGAAAAACCGATTTTGTCAAATTTCTCCATTATCTTGCTCGCTGTTTTGTATTCTTTATAGCCTAGTTCAGGTTGTTCAAAAATTGAATTTCCTAAAGCTATAATCTCCCCAGCGTGCTTGTCAATTTCCTCTAGGGCTAGTTTTTTTAGTTGCTCTTTTGTCATGACTGTTCCTCCTAAATAAATTTATGATTAGCTTAGTGTGACGGATATAATCTGAAACAGCCCATAATAGCCACCCTATGCTTACCTGTTTAATGTGATTTATTTTAGTTTGAATACCGCTTTCATTTCGCCAACTATTGTTTTATTGTCATTTATAGTATATTTATTGCCTAGCTTTTCTAGCATATCGATGGTGTCTTTGTTGTCATAGTTAAGTTGCCTTAATATTTCAGCAAGCACAACACCCCAGCTTTGCTCAGTTCCATCGTCCATTTTAAAAGAGATGCCTAGTCGTTCTTTTTTTAGTGCAAATCCATAAACACCCATTGCACCGCCTTTTGCAACAATATTAGAATCAGTGTTTATCATAGTGCAGATATATCCAGTTCCTCTAACACTAAGAGGATGAAGGTGCATTGCTTTATCCATCTTAATTGCAGCATTTTTTAAAGTAATGT
>CAYJEV010000021.1:0-3158 GCA_964369265.1 uncultured Oscillospiraceae bacterium | reverse complement strand
TCTATTAAATCAGGGCAGGCAAGCTTTAAAAAGCCTTTCGCTATACCATCTAAAGGAACAGCAAAAACAGGCACACCGCAGCCATCAATTCCTATCTCAATTTCATCTTTTTCTACCTCTGACATAAAAGAAATAACTTCAATCACTCTTTGTTCTGCTTTATTATCCACCTTTTCATAACCAACAACATCACCAGTCAGCTTTTTAGATAATAGCATTAGGGCAATATGCTTTGCAGAGCAGTTATGAATTGCCTTTCTTGGAGGAATACCCTCTCTAATCATTTTATCTTTGTCAGAAGCGATTTGCGGATATGCTGGCAACATAATAAGCTGTTCTTCAGTTAAATTGCCTTTTTTAAGCATGGACTCAATATTTTTAATGTGATAGTCTTCGCCAACATGAGACCCAGCAAGCATTGCTATCTCCTCGTCATTAAAGCTATCGACAACTCCCTCAGCAATAGCAGCCATCGCTTGAATTGGCTTTGACGCAGAACGATAATATGTTTTTTGTTTTGTATCACCATAAGAAAGTATGGTTTCAAATTTATCATTTACTACTGCAATTCTCCCAAGATGAAGGTTTTCGAGGGTACTGCCTCTATATTCTTCTGTTAGTATCGTTAATTTACTCATTTATACCTCTAATAATTTGTTTCATTGTATCACAAAAACAATAAACTTTCAATATTTTCTTTACTTTTTATGGAAATTAGGCATTTGCTACAATTTTAGCTACACCATCTTTGTCAATAACAGCATACTTATCCTCTGGTGGAAACAGCATTCCACCATAATAAATAGCTGGATTGCCTAAAGTAGACTTATCAACACAAGGCTTATGTATGGCTATATGTATTTGATTACAGCCAGTTTCTTTAATAATTTCCTCAACGTTAACATCATTGATGCCAGCACCAGGAAGTATTTCTATTCTTCCAGCCGCATATTCTATCATCGCTTTGACTGTGTATCTCCCATAATACACTGATGGATTTTGTCCGCTTGTTAATATGCGTGTAACTCCAAGCTCGCATAGCTGATCAATAGTTTTTTTCCAATCTGGGACAACATCAATCGCCCTATGAAAAACAGATATCTTATCTCCAATTATTGCCATCATCTCATTGCAACGTTCAACATCCAGTGTTCCATCCTCATGCAAAAATCCAAATACAATGCCATCAGCTCCAGCTGCCAAAAGTTGTTTTGCATCTTCTAGCATAGTTTTATATTCTGCTTCTGTGTAGCAAAATCCGCCTTCTCTAGGTCGCACCATAGCCATTATTTCAAGACCTGTTTCTTTTTTTGCTGTTATAAGGCTGCCGATGGAAGGAGTTATTCCGCCATGAAAGAGATTGCTGTTAAGCTCAACTCTTGTAGCACCTCCCTTTTTAGATTCAATAACATCATCAACTGAACCACAACATGTTTCTATAATCATTTAATGCTCCATTCTGCCGTTTATAATCGGCTAAATAATTAAATTAAATAGCTGAAGTTTCCTTCAAGCCACTCATCTATACAATAGTTTAGTTGTATTATACTACATAAAGTTACCAATTTAAAGATATTTTTTTACTAATGTATAATAGTTTAACATCTGAAGCAATAATGCAATATTATCAAGGGAATTGTTAAAATAACTATTGACTTAGCAATGATAATATGTAACAATTAATATTAAATATTATAAATAATTATTTATTAAAGGTATGGTGAGAGAAGTGAGAAAAAATACACATTTTCCCAAAATAGTTTTTACTATATGCATAATAATCACAATGCTAGTATCGCTATTTACAAACAACTATCTAAATAAACGAACTATAGATAGGACTAATCTTGTTACAGAGCTGTATACTTCAAGAATTGCAAATTCACTACATGATTTCGTTGTTGTAACAGAAACATTTGAGAACATTATGGAAATAGAAGATCAAGAAATGTCTGAACAAGAGTTTTATGAGTATGCAGAGAAATATTACGACAAAGACACATACATTGCTATAGCATACCTACCAGATGGAGTAGTAACATACTCGTATCCAATTGAAGAAAATAAAACTACTATAGGTCATAATGTTTTAAAAGATGCAAACAATTCAGTCGATGCAAACAGAGCAATTGAAAGCAAATCAACATTAATTTCAGGGCCTTACGAACTAATTCAAGGCGGTTTTGGAATGGCTATAAGAAATCCAATATTTTTCGAAGATGAGTTTTGGGGATTTATTTCGGTAGTTGTACCAGCTCCAAAAGCATTAGAAAGCTCAGGAATTCTTAAGCTAGAAAATTTAGGATATCAGATCAAGCTAGTTAGCCAATATAAGGGAGAGCCTACAACTCTAATTCAAAGCGCTAGCTTTGAAGAAGAAGTGGCTATTAAAACAGAGTTTGAAGTTTATGGAGCTAACTGGCTACTATATATGTATGATGAAGATGAAAATCTAAGCATAGCACTAATAACTTTGGGAGTGTTTCTATCTGGAACATTATTTAGTTTAGTATTGTTTGTAATATTTAATAAAATAAAAGATAAAAACGACAAAATAACAAAAGAATTAGAGGCTGATGTATTGACAGGGGCATATAACAGAAAGAAGCTAGACTCATATTTACAAGAATGCAACCCAGCAAACCCGTTCACATTAGTTTACATTGATTTGAACGATTTTAAGCCAGTAAATGATAATTACGGCCATTTAGTTGGAGACAAATTACTAATTGCATATGTTAAGCGCCTACAAAGCAATTTAAAAAACGGCGGCAAAGTGTTTAGAATTTCAGGAGATGAATTTATAATTATACTTGAGAATGTTAGACAGGTTTATGAAGCTGATTTAGTTTGCCAAAGACTGGAGAGGATTTCAAAAGAACCTTTCCTATTAGAGAATAAGCATATAACTGTGAGCGCCAGCTCAGGCTATGCGATATATCCAAATGACACATCAGATACTGATGAGATTATTAGAATTGCTGATGAGAGCATGTATGAGCGAAAAAAGGAAATGAAAAAGGGTTCTGCAAAAGAATTATAAGACAAAAGAGCATTGCGAAACAGGGCAATGCTCTTTATATGCATAAAATAAAAGAAAATAAGATAAAACAAAGCCCCCACTCCGAAAGGTGTGGGGGTGTCGGCATTGATTTATC
>CAYJEV010000020.1:0-24104 GCA_964369265.1 uncultured Oscillospiraceae bacterium | reverse complement strand
GCTCTTATCATTCTTTACTCAAAATGATAAGAGTGCGAATTTATTATTTAAGCTATTTTGAGTGGCAGAATGGAGCAACAGCTTGCTTTGCAAGCAATTGCCTCGCAGGGGCGATGTGCAGGGCGATTTCCGCCCTAATGCACGATAATGCTCTTATCATTCTTTACTCAAAATGATAAGAGTGCGAATTTATTATTTAAGCTACTTTGAGTGGCAGAATGGAGCAACAGCTTGCCTTGCAAGCAATTGCCTCGCAGGGGCGATGTGCAGGGCGATTTCCGCCCTTATGCACAATAATGCTCTTATCATTCTTTACTCAAAATGATAAGAGTGCGAATTTATTATTTAAGCTACTTTGAGTGGCAGAATGGAGCATTATATGCAAAATGAATATAACAAACAAATTTTAGCTGATGGCATTTCCTTTTATGGCATTACAGACAGCAAATTTAAACACAATAGGGTGTCAATTTATCTAACTATACCTCTACAAGAAAGTACAGTTTCTGCTAATGCGTTGCTGCCTTTTATTATGCGTCGTGGCTGCAAAGGCTTTGAAGATTTTAGCAAACTTAACAGAGAGCTTGATGAACTTTATGGTGCAGCTTTAGTTAGTGATGTTGCAAAGATTGGTGCTAACCAAATACTAACCTATAGCATACAAAGCATCGATAATCGCTTTACATTAGATAATGAAGACATACTAAAACGTTCAGCAGAGCTATTATGCAATGTGGTGCTATCTCCTGTTGTTAAGGGCAACGCTTTTTTAGAGGAAGATTTAGAAATTGAAAAGCAAAACCTTATTGATACAGTGCTTAGCGAAATTAACGATAAAAGAGGCTACGCAATCTCCCAGCTTAGACAACTAATGGACAAGGGCAGACCTATAGCTATCAAAAAGTATGGTAAAGTTGAAGATATAGAGGCCATAACTCCAAAATCAGCATATGAAGCATATAAAAATGCTATTGCAACTGCCGATATTAGAATGATAACTGTTGGCAAGGGCGATAATAATATTGCGCTTGAGGTTTTTAAAAAGCATTTTGGAAATCTTGGCAGAAAGACTAACACTCCTATCCCACCAACTTATTACCCAGTTGCCTCACCAATAAATGAGCAAAATGAAAAGCTAGATGTTGTGCAGTGCAAATTGGCTTTAGGCTTTAGAGTGCCTGAGCAAAAAACTGAGCAAGATATTATGGCGGCAAAGCTTATGAATATCCTTTATGGTGCAACTGTATCTTCAAAGCTATTTGTAAATGTTAGAGAGAAGCTTTCTCTTTGTTATTATTGCGCTAGCAGATATGACCATCTAAATGGCACAATGTTTGTTGATAGTGGTGTTGAAGTCGATAAAGTTGAGATGGCAAAGGCAGAAATACTAAAGCAGTTTGATGATGTTAAAAATGGCATTATTTCAGATGATGAGATAAATTCTGCAAAGCTTGCTATTAAAAATAGCTTAAGAGCAGTAACTGATTCTCTTAGCGGTATAGAAAATTGGCATTTAACAGCTTCATTAACTAATAGAGAGAGAATGCCAAAAGACGATTTTGCTGTTATTGATAGCATTGATAAAGAGATGATTGCAAAGATTGCAAATACTGTAGAGCTTGATAGTATCTATCTGCTTTCACCAATTAACGAGGGAGAAAATGCTTAATGGAAAATATGCAAAGAATTGAAAGCAGCAAGCTTTCTGAAGGATATTATAGATTAAAACACGAAAGCGGACTAACTGTGCTTTTGTATCCAATGCCTGAATATAGCAATGTTTATGCGCTTTTTGGAACAAAATACGGCTCTGTTGATACCTGCTTTTCAACAGCTGATGCGCCATTAAAAGAAGTGCCAGCTGGTATTGCTCACTTTTTAGAGCATAAGCTGTTTGAAGACGAGGACGGAGATGCTTTTACAAAGTATGCAAAAACTGGTGCATCTGCAAATGCCTATACTTCCTTTGATAAAACAGCATATCTTTTTGGCGCAACAGATAACTTTAAAGAATCGCTTGAAATATTAGTATCTCTTGTAACAAAGCCGTATTTCACAAAGGCTAGTGTTGAAAAAGAGCAGGGGATTATTGCGCAAGAGATTAGAATGTATGATGATAATCCTGATTGGCAGGTTTTCTTTAATATGCTAACTGCACTTTATAAAAACCACCCACTTAAAATAGACATCGCTGGAACAGTGGAGAGCATTTCAGAGATAACAGATGAGCTTCTTTATTATTGCTATAATACTTTCTATAACCTAAATAATATGGTGCTTTCAATTGCTGGAAAGTTTGATATTGATGAAGCGCTTGAGGTGCTAAAGCCTCTTAAAAAGGCAGAGGATATAAAGATTAACCGCCTAGAGGTGACTGAGCCTCGTGAGGTTATGGAGAAGAGAGTTGAGGATAAGCTAGCTGTATCTCTTCCGCTATTTAACATCGGCTTTAAAGGAGTATCTATCTCTCCAATTGAAAACTTCAAAAGACAACCTATTATGGAGCTTCTAATGGAAGCAATAATTGGCGAAGCGACTGAATTTTATAGAAGTTTATACGACACTGGGCTTATCAATGCGTCCTTTGATGATGAGATATTAAGCGGAGCAGATTTCTTTACTTCTATCATCTCAGGAGAAAGTAAAGACCCTGACAAGTTATATAAACTAATCTGCGAAGAGATAAACAAGCTTCGTAAAAATGGCATTGGCAGAGATAACTTTAATAGGGCGAAAAAGGCTTGCTATGGAAGATATATTGGTATGTATAGTAACACAGAGTCTATTGCTTCATTATCGATGTCTGCTGAATTTGTTGGCGCTAATGCCTATACTTTGCTTGAGGTGTTTGAAGGCATAACAGAGGACGAAGTTAACAGAGCTTTAGTTGAGAATATTGATCCAGAATATTCTGTGCTTTCAGTGATTTCGCCAAAAGAATAACCCTTATTTTATAAGGGTACATAAAATTGCTTTAATAAGCAGAATGGAGTGTTAATTTGGAGAATATAATAGCTTTTCCTGGTTTGGGGCTTGAATTTGCTATAAACCCTGTTGCTTTTTCTATTGGTAGCTTTCCAATATACTGGTATGGTATTATTGCCACGCTGGGAATTGGATCTGGAATTTTCTATTGCTATAGAAACTGCAAGGAGTTTGGCATTCATGATGACCCACTAACAGATATAATTTTAGTTGGAATTTTTAGTGGTGTTGTTGGCGCAAGAATTTATTATGTCGCTTTTCAGTGGGACTACTACAGCCAGCATTTAGATGAGGTTTGGAAGATACATAATGGCGGCATAGCAATTTATGGCGGCATTATTGGAGGTGCTTTAGGCATATGGTTGATGTGTCGAAGAAAGAAAATCTCTGTTATATCAGTATTTGATTTGGTTGTTCCTGGACTTTTATTGGGGCAAGGGATTGGAAGATGGGGGAATTTTGTCAATGTTGAGGCATTTGGCGGCAACACTACACTTGCTTGGGGAATGACTTCTCCAAAGGTAACTTCATATCTAACAAATATGCTCCCAACGCTTTTAGAAGATGGTATTGTAGTTGATCCTAATATGCCAGTGCATCCAACATTCTTTTATGAATCAGTATGGCTAGTTATTGGATTTTTTGTGCTTGCTAGTTATACTAAAAAGCGCAAATTCAAAGGCGAGCTTACACTAATGTTCCTAGCTTGGAACGGGGCTGGTAGGGCTGTAATAGAGGGGCTAAGAACAGATAGCTTAATGCTTGGTAGCTTTAGAGTATCTCAAATGCTGGCTATTGTAGCGGTTATTATTGCGCTGTTCTTGTTGTCCAAGTTTAGAAAGAACATCCCAGCAGTTTTAGCCTATGAAACAGCTTCTACAGCAAATCAAGGAGATATTTTAGAACAAGCTGATATCTCCAAAGATGAGCAAGAGTTTAAGGAAATCGAGAAGATAGAGGAAGAACAGAAATAGTTTTATTACGCATATCCCATTAGGGTTAAAAATAAAAATATGGAGGTTTAATTATGGCACAGATTATTGATGGTAAGAAAATATCTGCACAAATTAGAGATGAGCTAAAGACGAAGACAGCCGAGCTTACTGCTAAGGGGTGCAGACCAGGGCTTGCAGTTGTAATTGTTGGTGATGATGCAGCTTCTCAGGTCTATGTAAGAAACAAAGAAAAGGGTTGCGAAGAGATTGGTATTTATTCAGAAAAATATGCTCTTCCAGCTGAAACAACTCAAGAAGAACTTCTAATGCTAATTGACAAATTAAACAATGACGAGAATATTGATGGTATTCTTTGTCAACTTCCAGTACCAAAACATATCGATGATAAGGCGATTATTGCCGCTATCTCACCAGACAAAGATGTTGATGCTTTTTGCGCTGCTAATGTTGGTAAGGTTATGATTGGTGAATATAGCTTTGCACCATGCACACCTTCTGGTGTTATGGATTTGCTAGCTTATTCAAACATTGATGTTAAAGGCAAGAACTGCGTTGTGCTTGGGCGTTCAAATATAGTTGGTAAACCAATGGCTATGCTGCTTCTTGAAAAGCATGGAACAGTTACTATCTGCCATTCCAAAACACAAAACCTAAAAGAAGTTTGCGCTAATGCAGATATTTTAGTCGCTGCTATTGGAAAGCCAAAATTTGTTGGGGCAGATATGGTTAAAGAAGGCGCTGTTGTGATTGATGTTGGTATTAACAGAGATGAAAATAACAAGCTTTGCGGAGATGTTGATTATCTAGCAGTTGAGCCAAAGGCTTCATTTATAACTCCTGTTCCTGGCGGTGTTGGTCCTATGACTATTACTGTACTGCTAAAAAACACTGTTCAGTCAGCTATTAACAGATTAAACAAAAAATAAGATTACATATTAAACTAAAAACATTAAGGCGATGAGAACTGCACTCATCGCCTTTAGCATTTCCATTTTACTTTCTGAACAAAATCACCATGTCATAAGCTATAAAGCCTATTAACTAATCTATATTTAACATCAGTATGTAATTGAAATATATCTTATTTTAATATTATTTTATAAAAAAAACGAGTTTTCAGGGCATACTCGCTTTTTTCCTCAATTTAATTATTGGAAGCTACTTTTCCTTAAATTTGAAACTCAACAGACTACTGCTCTTTTTAGCAAATTTAATAGTGAATGAATAGAGGCAGATAGCATACATAAAAAATATAAACCAAAAAAGCGTGACGAAATAAATAATCCATCACGCTTCTTTTGTTAAGCTACATACTCAGCACTATCAATCATATTATCAATATAAATACCATAACCTCTTGTTGGATCATTAACAAAAACATGGGTAACAGCGCCGATAATCTTACCATTTTGGATGATAGGTGAGCCTGACATACCTTGAACTATACCTCCAGCTTGCTCTAAAAGTTTTGGGTCTGTGACTCTGATGACCATATTTTTAGTGGGGTTTAGATGTTCGGAGGCAATTTTTTCTATAAATATAGAATATTCTTTTGGTGTATTGCCGCTAGTAGTGGTGTATATGGTGGCAGGTCCAGTTGTAATTTCGTGGTACTGTGCTTTTGGTAGAACAAGCGAGCTGCTTGGAGGGGAGGAGAGTGTGCCAAAAACTCCAGTATCATCATTAACTGATAAATCGCCTATAACGCTTGTACCAAAAATACCAACAAGCTCTCCAGGCTCTCCAGATTCTCCTTTATTAACTCCTGTTATTCTGACATCAACAGCTTCTCCAGTGGAGATAGGCATTATCTCCCCAGTATCAACATCGCAAACAGCGTGTCCAAGCCCTCCAAACACTTCTGTTTCTGGGTCATAGTAAGTTATCGTTCCCATGCCAGCAGTGCTGTCTCTAACCCAAATTCCACAGCGGTAAACACCATCTTGGTATATAGGGGTTAGTTGTGTTTGGCTATTTTTGCCCTCCCTTTTAAATGAGATAATTAAAGGGATACCATCAAACTTTTCAATAGCAGACTTAATATCTGCATTGGAGGAGATTTTTTGGTTGTTTATATAAGTTATAGTATCGCCAACTTTAATGCCAGCTTCTTTCGCTGGATTTATCATTTTGCCCGACATATCAATATCGGACATCCCCACAACCATTACACCATCAGTAAACATTTTTATTCCAAACGGAGCTCCACCAACCACAAGCATATCTTCATTTACAACCTCAACACTAACATCTTTAATAGGTATAGTGTTGTTTAAAGACAGGGTTACATTGTAGCTGTTGCCAGCAATAGAATAGACTTCAGTTGGAAGTGTGTCTACTAAACTAGAAGTAGTGATAGCTTTATTATTGTTTAAAGACAGGGAACGCCCTTCAACAACATAATAGTTGTCTGGTAAGGAGTGGGAAAGGTAAAGGGTATATGCAGTTGTGCAAATGATAGCAACTGAAAAGATTGCACAGAGCTTTCTGCAAAATCGTTTCATTAAGATCTCCTTTCACTAGCCATCCAAATTTTCTTTTAAAATACATTTTGTTTTTGTGGACGGCTTTAATAACTCTGTGTGGTTGCTTATTTAGTTTTCTCAAAGTTATAAGCATATATGCAAGGTTAAAAAGACCTTGTTAACTAGCAGAAGATGTCGATAGTTTTACCGAAATTGCAAAGCTAGACTCGGAAAAAATTTGCTCCGAAAACTCCTCGCCACTAAAAGAACAATACTGCTTTGCCCTTTGCTTTAAACTGAAAATATCTGCGCCATTTTTTTGGAAAATTTCTTCAAAAGCATGTAATAAATTTTCTTCTAAGAATGTTGATGTGTTTTCAAGGAGTTTTTTTGTGTCAAATTCATCAGTTGAAATTACATCAATAGCTGCATTTAATTCCACTTGAAAAATAAGTTTGTTTTGTTGATATTTAGGCTTTATTTTAGTATTTGCAGAAGAAATCTCGATATCCACTCCATCAATGTTAGTTTTAAAGCTTCCTATAGATGAATTTATTAAATTAACTGATAGTGAGATGTTGTCAGAAAAATTATCAATAATTTTACTGTTTTTAATTAGCGCACCATCCTCAGTATAAGCATTTGCATCCTCATCTAAATAAACTTTAGGAACAAGCTCGCTTTCGCTACTAAGCAGAGATATGATATCGCTGTTTACACTAATATAAGAGTCTGCCGAATTTTTATGAGCTGATAGAAGACTGAAAGGTGAGGTTGGCTCAGTGTTTCCTGAAATTAGCTCATTAGCATTATTAGCAATAAAAACGGGCGTTGTTGGGGAGATTATCCCTTCATCGTTTATGATTTTAACTAAATCATCTGAATTGCTTGCATTCGATTCACCAATTATAATTGCCTGTAATGAACCAAAGATATATTCTCCTCCATATCTGCTTTTAAGGGTGTTGTAAGCTGAGGAGAGGTTTTCATTCTTAGAAGTAAATACTTTAACTTCATCTTTCTCTGTTTGCTCTGAAGGATAGATAATAGATAGTGTTAGCAGGTGGCTGCCATCAATAAAGTCATGTCCGACTAAGGCAGCTGCACCTTTAGGCGTGCTGGTGTCTTTTTTGCAGGAAGTGAGCAAACATATTATTATCAACATAAAAATGATTAGCCTAGTTCTTTTTAGCATACACAACCCTCCTTTTACATATGGCAATAATAGCAAAGGTTAAAAACGGAATTATTTCTAAATAAACATAAGGCTTAAAGCTTAGAATAGCATCAAAATTATATGAAAGATATAGCGATATTACTGCTGAAATTATAAATAAAGCCACCAAATATTTGTTTTTATTTTTGTTGTTTGAAATAATTGTGACTGCATACATAACAGTGATAACTCTAATTACACAGCTAAGCACCCAAATGATAATATAAACTATCTCCATTCTGCTTATAAAACCAATAGAAGAAATTCTAGAAAGTAAATAAACAGGATAGTTAGAAGTTAATGCGTAGTCGCCAAAAACAGTTAGGCTGAGGAAGGTTATTATTGTGTAGATAATAACAGAACCCAAAATTCCAATGATAGCCGATTTTATAGTGCCTTTAAAGCTTTTGGATAGTAAAAATAAAAATACAATCTCTCCAAAGGATAAGGCCCAAAACATTACTACATTATTAAATTCGCTGTATCCATTTTCAAATGGTGACATTATATTGTATATGCCTATATTAGGAGTTAATGAAAACGCCATTAAGAGAAAAGTCGGCACTATGAATAGTACCCCAAAAAGAGATACACCACCAACAGAATTTGCCCCTCCAATTCCGCTATATGCTGTGCAGATTAGAAAAAGTATGGTGTATAGAAAAATTGAGTCTTGCTTAAATACAGTTGTTTGCAAAAAGCTTGTAAACTCTCCAGAAGTAGTTGCTATTATGAAGACAGCATATATTGAAAAGGTAAAATATAATATAAATTTGGTATATTTATTTAAACTATTACTTAATTCCTCAAAGCTATTATAGCCTCGATTTATAATCGTTTTTGCTAATATGATAACTATTAAAATAGTTATACCTCCAGATAAAGGTACAGCAAATAAAGAGGTTGAGCCAGCGGGTGTATTTTGGCTTGGCGTGAAGGTTAAAAGCGAAAATAGTTTACAAAACAATATTGCAAAGCCTAGTTGTAAGGGAGTTAATGTTGTTTTATTCATTATGATCATTTCCTTTAGCTTTATTTGCGACTTCAAACTGCTTTTTCCCAAGCATTTTCCAGCCAACTCTAATGACAGTATCCCTCATTCCATATAGTGAGAAAGGCGAGAATGGCATAGTAATTGGTATTCCCACAACTGTTAGCCCAGTAAGGTCAGCGATTACAGCAGTAAAGCCGATTAAAACCCCAACAAGCCCCCACATCGAGCCTATAATAATGAAAATAAGCCTTAAAAAAGTAACTGTTTCGTATAGTGAAGGGGTAACATAACTGCTAATCGCCGTTAAAGCCACCACCATAAGCATTGGAATTGAAACGATCCCAGCCCTAACAGCTGCATCTCCAACCACTAATGCTCCAACGAAGCTAACTGTATGACCAACAGATTTTGGCATTCTAAGCCCAGCTTCTTTTAACATTTCATAGATTAGGAAGATTACTATAGCCTCAAGCCCAACCGATAAAGGAATGTTGCCTCTTGAGGAGATTATTGAAAATAAAAATTTGACAGGCAATATATCCAAATTAAACTCAACAATAGACACAAAAATTCCAGGAAGCAAAATACTTATAAAAAAGCTGAGATATTTAATCATTCTTATAAGAGTTGCGTAGTAAGGCCTTCCGCAATAATCATCTAAGCTCTGGAAGTTTTCGTTAAAAAGAAAAGGTACGATAACTGCAAAAGGTGTCCCATCGACTAATATTCCAATTCGTCCCTCAGATATTTTGGCTGCTAAAGTGTCTGGTCGTTCAGTCGAGCCTATAGCGGAAAATAATGAAGGTCTATCGTCTTCAAGAAATGGCTTAATATAACCTGTTGCTTGAATATTATCTAGTGAAATCTTTTTGATTCGTTCTCTTAGTATTCTAAGGACTTCAGTGTTTACCATGTCTGTTCTGTAGGCAAGGCAGATATCATTTTTAGCTGTATTTCCGAGCGTTATTATTTCGTATTTCATAAAAGGTGTCTTCATTCGCCTTCGCAAAATTGCCATATTAACACGCAAAGGCTCAGAAAAAGCCTCTTTTGCTCCGCTAACATTAGATTCAGATTCTGGTGCTGACACTCCTCGATACGAAAAACCTTGAGCACCAATTGCAACAGCTTTGTTTATGCTATCAATTAAGATTATAGCAAAACCAGAAAAGGCAAGAAAATACAGTTTTTCTAAATCTTCGACTATAATAACATTACCAGAAGAGAAAAGCTTGTTTTGTAGCTCTTCAAAGAGTTGTTCATTGCTTGCTGGGGATAATATACTAAGCTCTTGCGTTATAGTTCTTGCAATATCATAATGATTAACCATTCCCTCAATTACAATTATAGAGGTTTTTATATCGCCTATAATAAAAGGGCGAATATTTAAATCGGCTGAGCTATCTGCATATTTTTTTATGTTAGATAAATTGAAATCAAGAGAACTTTCTAGTTTTATATTTATATCTCTTTTATGGTTTTCTTTATATGAACTGCTAAAATCTCTATCGCTATTCATAAATGTCATACCTCCAAAAACAAATTTACCATAATATTATTGCCAAAAAAGTAAATAATATTAAAAAGCTTGATGAGATGCGTATTCGGATTATAGGAGGGAAAGATGATTACATCAATTTATAGGACAGTAATTTTATATATAATAGTTGTTGCGATGTTGAGATTTATGGGGAAAAGGCAGATAGGTGAGCTTCAGCCTAGCGAGCTTGTGGCGACAGTTTTTATAACTAATCTTGCGTCAATTTCAGTTGAGAATCCAGGAGATCCATTATTAAACACTGTTATGCCAATATTAACTTTAGGTTTTTTTGAGGTTATTATGTCTGCACTAACATTAAAAAGCAATCGTTTAAGGAAGTTATTAGCCGGCTCTCCAGTGGTTGTGGTTAGGGAAGGGGAGCTTGATATTGATGCGCTAAAGAGCATTAGATTTTCTATAGATGAGCTTTATGAGCAGATGAGGTCTTCGGGATATTTTTCGCTTGATGATATATTTTTTGCAATTGTTGAAACAAATGGAAATCTCTCGTTTTATCCAAAAGTATCGAGCAGAACTGTAACTTGCGCTGATTTAGGAATGGATGATAATGAAAGTATACCCCCAGTTATTGTGATTAACGATAGCTATCTTGATAAAAATTCTTTAAAGTATTTGGAGATAGATAAAGCAAAGATAGATGATATACTAGAAAAAGAAAAGCTTACTATTAAACAGGTGTTCTTGATGTATATGTATAAAAATGGTGATTATAAGCTAATACCTAAGAAAAAGAGGTAGGTTATGAAGAGAGTATATTTTTCAATAGTTGTTAGTATTATTCTGCTTGCAGTTATTTTTAGGTTTATGTGGGAAAGTTATGAGATAACTAGAGAGATAGAAAACCAAGTTTTTTCCTTGCAATATATCGAAGATGGTAATGAAAGGGAGAAAATTCATAGAAATTTAATGAATAACTGGGCGAGTAATGATATAAGATGGTTTATAATATTTGGTAAAAGTGGAGTTTTTGAGCTAAAAATGATACTTGGTGAACTAGAAGATGCCCTGCAAGAAAGCTATGACACAGAGGATATTGCAGAGGAATTTAGTAACAAACTTGGAGAGCTTTGGTATTACCAAAGAGTTATCCCAGAAAATTTACTCTAATATTATAAAGGAAGTGAACATTTTGAACAGAACATTAAAAGAGCTATGGAAGATAGTGGTTTTAGGCATATTGCTATATTGGGGAATTAATAATGTGCCAATTTTAACTGGGGCTGTAGGTTATATACTAGGCTTGCTAAGCCCGTTTTTAATTGGTGGAGCAATGGCATTTGTATTTAATATACCAATGAGATCAATTGAAAAGCTTATTGCGAAGCAAGCACCAAAACTATCTAAAGGCGCTTTAAGAGGATTATCTCTTGTTTCAACTTTGCTAGTGATATTTATAGTTTTCTCTGCACTAACTTCAATTGTTGTACCAGAGCTTGTTTCAACTGTTGGTACTTTGCAAACTCAGGTTAATAGCTTTGTTGCATCAGATGAGGTTCAAGAAATCATGCCACAACTAGAGAGCATGCTAGCTGAGGCTGGAATAACCACAGAAAGTATCGCAGACATGACAATGGACTTTCTGACAGGCTTCACTAGCTTTGCTTCTGATATTTTTGGAGCGCTTAGCGGTGTGTTTAGTGGGATATTTAACTTTGTTGTAGCATTTGTTTTTTCTATCTATTTACTTTTAGGAAAAGAAGGGCTTTCTGAGGGAGTCTTAAAACTATTAAGTGCATATTTAGACGATGTAAGGGTTAAAAAGACAGTTTATGTTTCTAAGCTAACCTCAGATACCTTTGCAGCTTTTATTGCTGGGCAATGTTTAGAGGGAGTTATTCTAGGCGTTATGACATTTATAGGCATGATAGTATTTAAGTTCCCTTATGCTCTAATAACTTCTGTGTTAATAGCTGTAACGGCTTTGATACCAATATTTGGTGCATTTATTGGTGGTGCAGTTGGAATATTTTTAATATTAGTTGTAGATCCTGTTAAGGCTCTATGGTTTATAGTATTCTTTGTTATACTCCAGCAAGTAGAGGGGAATGTTATATATCCAAAGGTTGTTGGAGGTTCAATAGGGCTTCCGCCAATGCTAATATTAGCGGCAGTGTCTATTGGTGGCAGCATGTTTGGTGTCGCTGGAATGCTAATATTTATTCCGCTAACCTCTGTTGGTTATACTTTACTAAAACAAGATATAAATAAACGTTTATCATAATACACATGGATTTTACAATCAATTTTATAATTACAAGCCGAAAATGCGAAGTTTTCGGCTTGTTTTTCTATAAATTAGCAAAAAAAGATGCAATTTTACATAGGTTTTACAGTTTGAAGATAATACACTTTACAAAAGCTTTATATAATCAAAACGCAAATTAAAATGATTGTAATTAAGAAAGAGGTTAAATTTTATGAAAAAGTTTCTAACAGCACTACTAGCAGTAGCAATGCTAACAATGGCAGGATGTTCTTCCGATGAGGCTCCAGCATCTTCAACATCAACAGAGGGCGGTTCTTCTGAGGCAGCTCCTGCAAGCGATTTTGATATGGACAATGAAATCACAGTAATTTCTCGTGAAGATGGTTCAGGTACAAGAGGAGCTTTCGTTGAGCTTATGGGCGTTTTAGTTGATGATGTTGACATGACAACAGTTGAAGCTATCATCTCCAACAAGACTGACGCAGTTATGACAGGCGTTGCTCAAGACGAGTATGCAATTGGTTACATCTCCCTAGGCTCTCTAAACGACACTATTAAGGCAGTTAGCGTTGATGGCGTTGCTCCATCATCTGAGGCTATTATCGCTGGTGAGTATAAAGTTGCTCGTCCTTTCAACATCGCAGTTAAGGATGACTCCAACCCTCTAGCACAAGACTTCATTAGCTTTATCATGAGTTCAGCTGGCCAAGAGATCGTTGCTGATGGTTACATCCCAGTATCTGAGGGTGAGTACACTGCTTCTAACATGGAAGGCAGACTAGTTGTTGGTGGTTCTACATCTGTAACTCCAGTAATGGAAGCTCTAGGCGAGGCTTACACTGCTCTTAACCCAAATGTTGTAGTTGAGGTTCAAGGTACAGGTTCTTCTGCTGGTATGACAGGCGCTATTGATGGCACTCTTGATATCGGTATGGCTAGCCGTAATCTAAAGGATAGCGAGCTTGCTGAGCTAACAGCAACTGCAATCGCTCAAGATGGTATCGCAGTTATCGTAAATAACGAAAACCCAATGGATGCTATCTCTGCTGAGTCTATCAAGAACATTTACTTAGGTGAAGTTACTGAGTGGTCTGCTGTAAAATAGTTTAAATAGCGAATTAAATTTTAAAAGGAAAAGGTAAACAATGAATCGAATATATGAGAAGATGGGCAGTGTTTTCTTCACACTTTGCGCAACAGCCTCAATAGTATCTGTAGCCTGCATATGTATATTTTTGTTTGGCGGCGGAGTTGGGGCGATATTCGAGATAGGACCTTTAGAGTTTTTGCTGGGCACCGTTTGGAAGCCCAGCAATAACCAGTTTGGGATACTACCAATGATTACAGGCAGTATCTTCGTTACAATCGGAGCTATCTTGATCGGTGTACCAATAGGCATATTATCTGCAGCTTTTATGGCAAAATTCTGTCCTAAATATTTATACGCATATCTAAAGCCGCTCATTGAGCTAATGAGTGGTATACCATCAATAGTATACGGTTTTTTTGGAATGGTTGTTATTGTTCCAATAATTGGAGAACATTTCACAGGAAATGGTTATAGTATAATGGCAGCTTCTTTGCTTCTTGGCATAATGATACTGCCAACAGTAATTGGAGTTAGTGAGGCTGCAATAAGAGCTGTGCCTGAGAGCTATTATGAGGGCGCTGTGGCGCTTGGAGCAAGCCATGAAAGGGCTGTTCTTTTCACAGTTGTTCCAGCAGCAAAATCAGGAATTATGGCATCTGTGGTTTTGGGCGTTGGTAGAGCAATAGGCGAAACCATGGCAGTTATCATGGTTGCAGGAAATCAGGCGAGAATGCCTAATGGCATTTTCAAAGGGATAAGAACAATGACAGCGAATGTTGTTCTGGAAATGGCATATGCAGCTGATCTGCATAGAGAAGCTTTAATAGCGACTGGTGTTGTGCTTTTCTGCTTTATCCTTGTAATAAACTTAATATTTGCAAAGTTAAAGAAGAGCATAACATAAAATGTAGATAAGAATGGAGATACATATGAAAGCATTTTCAAGAAAGGTAGCATCGCTAAAAAAAGATCCAACTTCGATGGCAATATTTTTAGCAGTAAGCTTTTGCACTTTTATAACAATAGGCATGCTTGCTCTTTTGATAGGATACATTCTAATAAAAGGTGTGCCATATATAACGCCATCACTTTTTGAATTTCAGTTCACAACAGAAAATCAGTCCCTAATACCAGCAACAATAAACACATTAGTAATGATTGGAATAACGCTTGTTCTTTCTGTTCCTCTTGGTATATTCAGTGCAATATATCTTGTTGAGTATGCTAAAAAGGGAAGCAAGTTTGTTTCAATGGTAAGGCTGACAACAGAAACTTTATCAGGAATACCTTCAATTGTTTATGGACTATTTGGTTCTATATTCTTTGTAACATATTTAGGCTGGAAATACTCGCTAATTGCTGGATGTTGTACTCTTGCAATTATGATACTTCCTCTTGTTATGAGAACAACTGAAGAAGCTCTGCTTTCTGTACCTGATACATTTAGAGAAGCAAGCTTTGGCCTTGGCGCTGGAAAGATGAGGACTATATTTAAAGTAGTTCTTCCATCAGCGATACCAGGAATACTAGCAGGAGTAATTTTATCTATTGGTAGAATAGTTGGAGAAACAGCAGCTTTAATATTCACAGCTGGAACATTTGCTGGAATAGCGCTTGACCCTAGACTATCTGGTAGAACTCTAGCGATACACATGTATATACTTTCTGGTGAGGGCATACATATCAATCAAGCATATGCAACGGCTGTTATATTGCTTGTAATTGTTATGGCGATTAACTTATTATCAAGCCTTGTGGCAAAGAAACTAGGTAAGGTTAAAGGAGAGAAATAGTGAGTAAACTAAAAATAGAAAGTCTTGACCTATACTATGGGGACTTCAAGGCGCTTAAAAGTGTTAGCATGGAAATACCAAAAAATCAGATAACTGCATTTATTGGACCATCTGGTTGTGGTAAATCCACATTTTTAAAGACATTAAATAGAATGAACGACCTAGTTGAGGGTTGCCGTATTGAAGGCAAGGTTACTCTTGAGGGTGAGGATATATATTCAAGCGAAACAGATGTAAATGTTTTGAGAAAGAGAGTTGGGATGGTGTTCCAAAAGCCAAATCCATTCCCAATGAGCATTTATGATAATGTAGCTTATGGACCAAGAACGCATGGGATTAAGAATAAAGCAGAGCTTGATAAAATAGTTGAGAAATCACTTCGTCAAGCTGCTATCTGGGATGAGCTAAAAGATAGACTAAATAAAAACGCTTTAGGCTTATCAGGAGGACAACAGCAAAGACTTTGCATAGCAAGAGCTTTGGCAGTTGAACCAGAGGTGCTTTTAATGGACGAGCCAACTTCTGCGCTTGACCCAATTTCAACAGCTAAGATAGAAGAGCTTGTATTAGAACTAAAAAACGAGTATACTATAGTTATGGTAACGCATAACATGCAACAAGCAACTAGAGTATCTGATAAAACAGCCTTCTTCCTTCTTGGAGAAATGATTGAATTTGGCGATACAACAGAACTTTTCTCTGTTCCTAAGGATAAGAGAACTGAAGACTATATAACAGGGAGGTTTGGATAGTGCGTAGTAGGTTTGATAATGATTTAGCCCTTCTTAACTTGCTTTTAATTGAAATGGGAGCGCTTATAGAAACTGCAATTAGCTCCGCAGTTGTTGCAATGAGAACAGATGATATGGAGCTTGCAAAAACTGTAATCTCTCTTGATTCAGAGGTTGATATTAAGGAAAAAGAAATTGAACAGCTTTGCTTAAAGCTGCTTCTTCAGCAACAACCTGTTGCAAAAGATCTTCGCCTAATATCAGCTGCATTAAAAATGATTACTGATATGGAGAGAATTGGCGACCAAGCTGCTAATATTTCTGAGATTATAATTGAGTATAAGGGCGACGAATATTTTGATAAGCTTCTTCATATTAGACAAATGGGGCAAGAGTGCATTAAAATGGTAAATGATTGCATTGAAGCATTTGTTCAAAAGGACTTATCTTTAGTTGAGTCTGTAATCAACTCTGATGATTCAGTTGACAATTTGTTTGAAGAAGTAAAGAATGATCTAATCGGCTTAATTCATAAAAATGCCGAGGTTGGTTCTCAGGCAATGGATTTATTGATGATTGCGAAGTATTTTGAAAGAATAGGCGACCATGCAACAAATATTGCTGAATGGGTTCAATTTGCGATCACAGGAAAGCACGAATAGAATATAAGGAGGCAGGTTGAGTGAAAGTTTTTTGTGTTGAAGATGAGCAGAATATACGAGAATTAGTTGTGTATGCTCTTAGTTCCTCTGGCTTTGAAGCAGAGGGCTTTGAGAGTGGTGAGGCGCTTAGGGTAAGGCTTACAAATGAGATACCAGATTTGCTTTTGCTTGACATAATGCTACCTGATGAAGATGGTTTATCTATCGCTAAAACAGTTAGAGCCAACAAGATGACTAAAGATCTTCCAATAATTTTCCTAACAGCTCGCTCTAGCGAGTTTGACAAGGTTAAAGGCCTAGATTTAGGTGCTGATGATTATATCACAAAGCCTTTCGGAGTGCTTGAGCTTGTTTCAAGAGTAAAGGCAGTTTTAAGGCGCACAGCAAAGCAAGAAAATAGCTCTGTAGTAAAGATGTGTGGGAGCATCACAGTTAACCCGGATAGAAGGATTGTTCTTGATGGCGTGCGAAATGTGGAGCTTACTTTTAAAGAGTTTGAGCTATTATTAACCCTTATCTCTAGCATAGGCATTGTATTTAGAAGAGATATGCTAATGGATAGAGTTTGGGGAACAGACTTTGAGGGCGAGAGCAGAACTGTGGATATGCATATTAAGACATTAAGACAAAAGCTTGGGCAGTCTGGTGAGTATATTAAGACAGTGCGTGGAGTAGGCTACAAGCTAGAGGAGTAGGGCGATGTATTTAGGATGGAGCAACCTTTCATCAAAAATAAGGATAAACTTAACGGTTGTTTCGGTGGTCAGCGTTTTGCTGACCGCCTTATTCTTATTGTTTATTATGACTAACAGTGTTGAGGATAGCTATGAAGATTACATACGCTCCGAGGCTATAGTCATTGCAGAAATGTATAAAGCAGATGTGTTAACAGACAGCATGCTTGATAACATCTCGAATACTGATATTGATACCAGAATTACTTTGTTAATGCTTGATGGCACTGTAACCTATGATAGTGAAATAGATAGTTTAGCAATGGATAATCATCTAGATAGACCAGAAGTTATAGAGGCGCTAATATCTGGGGAAGGCTTTGCCTCGAGAGCCTCCGACACAACAGGGATAGAATATTACTACTATGCCATTTTGTTAGACGATATTATACTTAGAGTTTCGGTCGCTGTCACCTCGCCACTATATGTTTTAAACTTATATAAATATGAGTTTATGGTGATTATAGGCTTAATTATTTTAATGTGCATACCACTATCAACAAGACTCACAAAGCAAATTGTAACACCAATCTATAATTTGAAGCTTGATGAGCCAGACCAAATAGATGGACTATATAATGAACTATTGCCGTTTGTGCAGAAAATTGCCCAACAAAAAATACAAATCAATCAGAATATTGAAGCATTAGAAGAAAGAACTAGCACCATCCAAACTATTACACAAAGTATAGGCGAAGGGATGGCTATGATTGATTCTAGAGGAGATGTTGTTTCGGTTAATAACAGCTTTAAAAGCTTAATAAACAGAAATGGCATAATAAACCTTCCTCAGAAGATGATATACCTAACTAGAAATCAAGACATACTAAAAGCAGCAGAGGCAGTTATTAAAAGAGAAAACTATAGCTGTGTTTTTGAGAAGAACGAGCGATATTTTAGAGTTATTGCGAGCTATGTTGAAACAGGCGGAGGAATTATATTCTTTAGCGATATAACTGAAGAAGAAATTTCCTCAAGGACAAGAAGGGAGTTTTCTGCAAATGTATCACACGAGCTTAGAACACCTCTAACGTCCATATCTGGCTATGGAGAACTTCTAAAAATAGGCATGGTTAACCCAGATAATATTAGAAGCTTTGGAGATAAAATCCATGGCGAGGCTCAAAGGATGATAGCTTTGATTGAGAATATTATGAAGCTCTCAAAACTTGATGAACTAAGCAGTGCAGATAGATCAGATTTTTCAGAAGTGTCTTTAAAATCTGTCGCAAGAAATGTGTTGCAGCGCCTTAGCTTTAAGGTCGAGGAAATGAATATTAGCTTGAGCCATATTGGCGAGGATGTCAGAGTGATGGGAAATGCTGATATGATAGAAAATATGGTATATAATCTTGCCGAAAATGCAATTAAATATAACAAGCCTAATGGAAGTGTTGTTTTAGAAACAGCTGTTATAGATGGCTTTGGGACAATAACTGTTAAGGATACAGGCGTTGGAATACCAGCAGAGGACAGTGGAAGGATCTTTGAGAGGTTTTATCGAGTTGATAAATCTCGCATGAGCAAAACTGGCGGAAGCGGCATAGGACTTGCTATAGTTAAGCATATTGGCGACTATCATGGTTGCAAAATAACAGTTGATAGTAAGCTTGATATTGGCACGAACATTAAAGTTGCTTTTCCACTTCATTAATAAAAAAAGCGAGGAACAGAAAAATCTGCTTCTCGCTTTTTATATATAGTTTTATTTTTTAGTCTTAACTTTTTCAACTACTAAATAAGCCAAATAACTAGCCACAACAAAAACTGTAGTGCTTCTTAGCAAGTTATATGGTATAGACAAAGAGAGAGCCAGCAGCAACAATATATGTTTAGATTTGCCCTCGCTTTTATTAGAGTACCAGTGAATAAAGAAGATAAGCCCTATAAAGCTAATGCTATAGCTACTATCAATAATAAAATATGCTACTATAAGGCAAAAATCAAGCAAACTAAACTTGAATTTCTTTTCAATGGTTGGGATAACCAACACAAATAAAAATGGAATGTAGTCATACATTATTATGATTGCATTTAAGGTCTGCATACTTCACCTGCTTTCTTAGATTTAAGACTTTACTTAACCTTGATTTGCTCCAATATGGTGCATAATGATTTACAATATATTTCTCATCTTCAGATTATTCATGCGACTAAAACAGTGAGTCTTTAACATTTGTTACACTTAATACTCATATAGCTTTTTCATCATAAGATACTCATTGTAGTATTTACCATCAATTTTTATTGCATGAGCTTTTGTAGCATATATTTCAAAGCCGTAAGAGTTATATAACAAAATCGCTGGGAGCTTATCTGTCACAACAGTTAATTCAATCTGTTCGATAAATTTTAAGTCTATAGCTTTTTCTAAAGCTGTGTTAATTAGCTTCTTGGCGATGCCCTTATTTCTATAATTTTCAGACACAAAGACAGATTTTATATAAGCTCTGTGCTTTAATTTGCACCTATCATTTGTGGATAAACAAATAATCCCTATTATTTCTTCATTGATAAAAGCTCCATAAAAATAATTGCTTTTTGCCAATATTCTGTTTTTATAAATAGATATATCATGCTTTGATTCTTCTTCAAATGAAGATCCAAAAGAACCTGGCGAATTAATCAGTGATTCAAGCCTGATTTTTTGTAATGCGTCTGTGTCATTTTCTGTTAAAGCTCGTATTATCATTTAAAATCTCCTCTTAACCAAAGACAAGTAACTATTGCTTTAATACAGCATAATAATACCATATCCAAAAGATAACTGCAAGATACTTGACAAACATAAAAAAACATAATATAATTAAATCACAAAACTGTTTCAGGGCGGGGTGCAATTCCCCACCGGTGGTAATGGCGAAAGCATAAGTCCACGAGCTGAAAAGCAAGAGTGCGGTGAGATTCCGCTACCGACGGTATAGTCCGGATGGAAGAAGCAGGTGCAACAAAAATAGCATATACTAGACGTAGCGAAAAGGCGAAGTGGCAAAGCGGCAAAGAGGCGAAGTGGCAGAGCAGCGAAGTGGCGAAATGGCAGGGCAGCGAAACGGTAAACAGTAAAGTGGTAAACCAGTGAGGGTTAGCTGAGTTGTCGAGCTGAATAACAGCACTTTTAAGCATTCACTTTTCATATACGTATAATAATATCTAATCAGCACCTGATAATACCCTATAGGGTTTATTAAGGTGCTTTTTTGTTTGCTTTACCTAAACAGTTTAAAAAAAGAAAAGAGGTATATTTTATGCAAACAACAAACACAATGAACCAAAAACCAGCTAGAGCGTCTAGCAACACAAGAAGATTAGTAGTAGCATCTGTAATGACAGCTATAGCAACAATACTAATGTTCTTAGAAATTCCGCTGCCATTCATGCCACCATTCCTAAAATTAGACTTGTCTTCTGTGCCAATTCTAATATGCGGATTTATTTTCGGACCAGCAACAACAGTTATGATGGCGGCAGTTAAATCTTTTATACACTTCTTCTCAACCTCAACAGGAGGGGTTGGGGAGCTTGCAGACTTTATCATAACAGCAAGCTTTGCAGCTTCAGCGGCTATGGTGTATAAACATTCAAAAACTAAAAAAGGAGCAATAATAGCTTGCTTAACTGGCGTTATAGCAATAACAGTAGTTGGGGCGCTTGCAAATAAATTTATGCTAATCCCTTTCTATTCTCAAACAATGCCAATAGATGTTATCATTAGCCTTTGTGCAGAAATAAACCCATTTATCAAAGACATTGATAGCTATATTATATTTGGCGCTGTGCCTTTTAATTTAATGAAGGGCTCTGTAGTTAGTATTGTAACTTTCTTAGTATATAAGAGAATGCATAGCTATATTTCTAAGTACATGTAGCAAAAAACTTTAATATCAGAGTATTTTATTAAATGTTAAAATAGCTATTGACAAAACACATTACTGGCGATATAATAAATATGTTCTAGAAATTGTCCTATTTTGCGACTAAGCTAGACATATTATATACAGCTTAATATCTTATCAAGAGTGACTGAGGGTACAGGCCCTATGAAGTCCAGCAACCTGCAATGCAAGGTGCTAATTCCTGCGGTTTAGCCGAAAGATAAGTTTTTTTAAACGCTCGGTTATTCGAGCGTTTTTTGTTTTCAGCTTTTTAAAATGAAGATAGATATTAGCTATAGACATAGGAGGAATATATATGTCAAAATTTTTATTTACATCAGAATCAGTAACAGAGGGGCATCCAGATAAGGTATGCGACCAAATTTCAGATGCAGTGCTTGATGCTATACTAGCAAAAGATGCTAGCGCTAGAGTTGCTTGCGAAACTTGTTGTACAACAGGTATGGTAATGGTAATGGGAGAGATTTCAACTCAGTGTTATGTTGATATCCCAAAGATTGTTAGGGAAGTAGTAACTGAAATTGGTTATGTTAGAGCAAAGTATGGCTTTGATGCTGATACTTGTGCTGTCATGACAACAATTGATGAGCAGTCTGCTGACATCGCTTTAGGCGTTGATACTGCTCTAGAGGTTAGAGAGGTTGAAGAATCTTCAACAGGAGCTGGAGATCAGGGAATGATGTTTGGTTTTGCTTGTGATGAAACTCCAGAGCTGATGCCTCTACCAATCTCATTAGCTCATAAGCTTGCTAAAAAGCTTTCAGAAGTTAGAAAAAATGAAACATTAGCATATCTTCGTCCTGATGGTAAAACACAAGTTACAGTTGAGTATGTTGATGGAGTGCCTAGCAGAATAGACACAGTTGTTATTAGCTCACAACATGCACCAGAAGTTAGCCTAGAGCAAATCACAGCCGACATCACAGAGCATGTTATCAAGACTGTTGTTGATAGCAAGCTAATTGATGAGAATACTCGTATTTTAATTAACCCAACAGGAAGATTTGTAATTGGCGGGCCTCAAGGCGATAGCGGACTAACAGGAAGAAAGATAATTGTAGACACATATGGCGGATATTCAAGACATGGTGGTGGTGCATTCTCTGGTAAGGATCCAACTAAGGTTGACAGAAGTGCTGCTTATGCTTCAAGATATGTTGCTAAGAACATAGTAGCTGCTGGGCTTGCTAAAAAATGCGAAGTACAGCTTGCATATGCGATTGGTGTTGCAGAGCCTGTATCTGTGTTTGTTGATACTTTCGCAACTGGTGTTGTGTCAGATGAAGAGATTGCAAATGCTGTCAAGAAGGTATTTGATCTTCGCCCAGATGCTATAATAAAGACACTAGACTTAAGAAAGCCAATTTACAGAAAGCTTGCTGCTTATGGTCATATGGGACGTGAGGAACTTGGTGTTAATTGGGAAAAGACAGATAGAGTTGCTGATTTAAAGGCGATTTTAGGTAAATAGTATAATTTATCACATATGAAAGGATAGCTGTTAATGGCTATCCTTTTTTTGAATTTATATAATAAATTTCATTAAATGTATTGACTATCAGGAGGTAAAGTGATATAATTGTATCATAAAGAGATAAATAGTTATCTTTTATAATTGAAAGGAGCATTATCATGAAAAAGACAACAGATTTTAGTAAGCTTGGTTATTTAGGTTTTTTGGGGTTTTTAGGTTTTGGATATTTTATAGATAAAGATCCAAATTCGTTATTTTGGTTTAGTTTCTTCGCGCATTTTGTATATTTCTTTGTAGGGAAGTTCATGAAAGGCACTCAAGATGAAATGCTTATAGCGAATAGGCATAATGCGTTAGTGAAGACTTTTATGTTCCCAACAGCAATGCTATTTATAATTGCCTTCATTGCTGGATATGATATGGTAACAAAAGAGATGATAATCATTATAGCATCTTGCGGATATGCAGTGACAATATTGCTGTTCGGTTATATATTCTGGAGAAATGAGAGAGTTTAGTATGGGCGAGTTTATCTGCAATTTAAAAAAGTATAGGCAATTAAAAGACTTAACGCAAGAGCAGCTAGCCGATAGGGTAGGGGTGAGGCGAGAAACCATTATGAGGCTAGAGGCAGGGAAGTACAACCCTTCATTAAAGCTTGCAATTGATATATCGCGAGCGGTGGAAGCTGAAATTGAAGAACTATTTATTTTTGATTAAAAGGTGATTAGAGTATCTCTTTAGGGCTTTAGTTTGGTGACATTATCACATAATTGGTGAATATTGCAACAATTTTTTAAAATAATATATTATACTAGCCAATTGAAAAAGACAAAATAATATGGTAAAATAAAATTACAAAACTAGAAAGGTATGTGAGAATTATGAGAAATATTAAAGTGTTTTCCAGCGATACGTGAGCCAATTGTAAGCCAACGAAAGAGTTGCTTTCGAAATCAGGTGTAGAATTTGAGGTTGTGGATATTAACTCTAGCATTAAATCGCTAAGAGAGTTCCTTGCGCTTCGTGATACAAGACCAGAATTTGAGGACATTAAAAAGAATGGGCGTGTTGGGCTTCCTTGTATTGTTGTAAATGATGGCGAGGAGATTATGTTCTCTGTTGGAGATGATGATCTAACCTATCTACTAGAAGATGAAGACGATTGCGGTTGAAACTAATATATAAACTATCTGTTAGATAGTAAAAAATCCGTTGGCTTTTGCCAGCGGATTTATTTTGTGGATTTATAAACAAGTATTTTTTGCCTTGTGCTAAATATTTTAGCTTCTTAATGATACTTTTTCACTATTAACTATTACTTATTACTTCCCAAAAAATCCT
>CAYJEV010000019.1:0-24313 GCA_964369265.1 uncultured Oscillospiraceae bacterium | reverse complement strand
CAAACTGCACATAATTTTATGCCGTTGATGAGCGGCGGAATGGAGCATTAAAATGCAAAAAATCTGTCCAATATGCGATAATATACTCGAAAGAAAAGATAATAATTATTCTTGCAAGAAAGGGCATAGCTTTGATATATCTTCAAAGGGTTATGTTAATCTTTTAGTTTCAAATGCAAGCAAGCATGGAGATACCAAAGAGATGGTGCGTGCTAGACGAGAATTTTTAAATGCTGGTCATTATCAAAAGCTTAGTGATATTATAAATGATGTTGCCGTAAAAATCAGCAAAGACAAAGAAAAGATTTCTATTATTGATGCTGGTTGTGGGGAAGGCTACTACACAAAAAGACTTTATGATAGCTTATCATCTAAATTAACTTGTGAGCTAGAAGCTTTTGATGTTTCAAAAGAAGCAGTTCTTTTAGCTGCTAAGCTTGAAAAGGCAATTTCTTTTAGTGTTGCTAGTATTTTCAAAATACCAATAAAATCGCATCAAGCAGATTTGCTTTTAAATCTATTTGCTCCAATCTGTGAAGAGGAGTTTAGAAGAACGCTAAAAAGGGGAGGGCATTTAATTGTCGCAACACCCAATAAAAAGCATCTTTGGGAGCTAAAGCAAGCAGTGTATGATAATCCTTACGAAAATGAACCATATGAAAATACACCTAAAGGATTTAAGTTAGTTAATACAATAGATGTTAGCTATGAGATAACTATCGAGGGAGAGCAGATTGAGAATTTATTCTCAATGACTCCATATTATTGGAAGACTTCGATTAAAGACAAAAATAAGCTAAAAGAAATTGATTTACTAAAAACTAAACTCGATTTTCTTGTTCTAATCTATCAAGCAATATAAACATATTAAGCTGTTGTGATTTATTAAAATTGCAACAGCTTCCTTTTATTGTAAAAATAAGTCTTTTTATTATTAAAAGAGTATAAAATAACAATTATTTCAAGAATATTTTTACACATATCAATTAAAAAGCTTTAAAATAACGAGTATTTAAGAGCAAATGGGAGCAATAGAGAGTTATTTTCATATTTTGCTTATTTACTTATATTAAACAAAGAATTTTCAAGAAATTTGCGATAAAATCTTGACATTTCATAAATTTATGGTATATTTAAATTCAATGGGTAAGCCCAAAAATTATATTTAATCACAGTGTCGTATGTGCCGACTAACACCAAAGTTTATCTTTGGTAGGAAAAAGCCTTTTGCGGGTGGCGGCATAAAAAGGATTGTGGGCCTGAGGGCTAAAACCGCAAAGGGGGTATTTTTTTATGTCAGAAAACTTGATAGAGCTAAGGAACATGGCTGTAGATTATGATGGTGTTAGGGTGCTTAACAACATCAGCCTTGATATTAAAGACAAGGAGTTTATTACGCTACTAGGGCCATCCGGATGCGGAAAGACTACCACGCTTAGAATTATCGGAGGATTTACCGATGCTTCAGAGGGTGATATTTTTTTTGGGGGCGAACGTATCAATGATACACCATCCCACAAAAGACAAGTAAACACAGTCTTTCAAAAGTATGCTTTATTTCCACACTTAAACGTTTTTGAAAATGTTGAGTTTGGACTAAAGATCAAAGGCATTCCTTTTCCTCAAAGAAAAGAGAAGGTTAAGGAAATGTTAGAGCTTGTTAATCTAAGTGGATTTGAAAGAAGGGATGTATCCCAGCTTTCAGGCGGCCAGCAGCAGAGAGTTGCTATTGCTAGGGCTTTAGTAAACCATCCAAGAGTATTGCTACTCGATGAGCCTCTTGGCGCACTTGACTTAAAGCTTAGAAAAGAAATGCAGATTGAGCTTAAAAGAATTCAGCAATCAACTGGAATCACTTTCATCTTCGTAACGCACGACCAAGAAGAAGCGTTAACAATGAGCGATAGAGTGGTTGTAATGAAGGATGGTGACATTCTTCAAATCGGTACTCCTCAAGATATTTACAATGAGCCAATAAATGCCTTTGTTGCTGATTTTATTGGAGAGAGTAATATTGTTGATGGTATTATGAGGGAAGATTATTTGGTCGAGTTTGCTGGTAGTAGTTTTGAATGCGTTGATTTTGGTTTTGATAAAGATCAGTTAGTTGATGTTGTTATTAGACCAGAAGATATTGATATATGTGACCCAGAAGACGCAGAAATAACTGGTGTAGTTACTTCTGTTACTTTCAAAGGTGTTCACTATGAAATGATAGTTGAAGGTTGTGGTCATGAGTGGATGATACACTCAACTGATGCTTCCGAGATTGGATCATTTATTGGTATGACTTTCACTCCAGCTGATATCCATATAATGGATAGAATGGAGGAGGCATAGTGAAGAGTAAGAGAGTTACTGCTGTGTCAATTCCATATCTACTATGGATTGGTCTTTTTACAATAGTTCCACTTGCGATAGTGGCTTACTATGCACTAACAGATACAACAGGAGCGTTTACTTTGCAGCATATCTCCGATGTATCTAAATATGCTTCTGTTATATTTCGTTCTATTTACTTGGCGGCTATAAGTACAATTATATGTTTAGTTATCGCTTATCCTCTGGCTTTCATAATTTCAAGAATGCCAGCACATAAGCAAAAGCTTGCTTTAATGCTTGTAATGCTTCCAATGTGGATGAATTTCTTGTTAAGAACCTATGCACTTATGACTTTGCTTGAAAATACTGGTATAATCAATAGTTTGTTAGGTCTTATTGGTATTGGTCCATTTAAAATGATAAACACTGCCGGCGCAGTAGTGCTTGGTATGGTTTATAACTATCTTCCTTTTATGATATTGCCTTTGTATTCTGTTATGGTTAAAATTGATAATAGCTTAATACAAGCAGGACAAGATTTAGGAGCAGATAGTAAAGACATTTTTAGCAAAATTGTGTTGCCTTTGAGCATGCCAGGTGTTATGAGTGGTGTAACAATGGTTTTCGTACCAAGTATTAGTACATTTATAATTTCACGAATGCTTGGTGGCGGTTCAAACATGATGATAGGTGATCTAATTGAACTACAATTCTTAGGAAACACATATAATCCAAATCTAGGCTCTGCAATTTCGTTAGGTCTGATGGTGTTAATTCTGCTTTGTATGAGTGGGCTTAACCAGTTTGATGACGAGGATAAGGAGGGTATGATTATATGAAGAAATTCAACCTTTCTAGTAGCTATACATGGATAGTAATGGCGTTTTTATATGCTCCAATTTTTGTCCTTATAGTATTTTCCTTTAATGAATCTAAATCCAGAGCATTGTTTACTGGTTTTACATTAGACTGGTACAAAAACCTCTTCAATAACGAACAGATTTTAAGCGCTTTAGCAAACACGCTAATTATAGCAGCTATTGCTTCTGTGTTTTCAACAATTGTCGGCTCTCTAGCAGCAGTTGGCATACACAACATGGGAAAGAAGCTAAAATCAGCTGTTCTTAACTTAACTTATCTTCCTATTATAAATCCAGAGATAGTAACAGGTGTATCTTTAATGTTGCTTTTCGTGTTTTTACGAGATAACTTAACTATTCCAGTTGAGATGGGCTTTATAACTCTTACACTAGCCCACATAACTTTCTGTATTCCATATGTTATATTAAATGTTCTTCCAAAGCTAAGGCAGCTTGATGAGCATATATATTTTGCTGCAGTGGACCTTGGATGTCCTCCAGTTCAGGCTTTTTTGAAAGTTGTTATGCCTCAAATTATGCCTGGTGTTCTTAGTGGCTTTTTAATGGCATTTACTTATTCGCTTGATGACTTTGTTATTTCATACTTTGTTACAGGCGCAAGATTTCAAACTCTGCCTGTTGAGATTTACTCAATGGCAAGAAGAAAAGTATCGCCAGAAATTAACGCCCTATCCACAATATTCTTTGTGGTAGTATTAACGGTTTTGATAGCGTCAAATTATTTTGAGGCTAAAAAAATAAAAAATAAGTCAAAATATGACTAAGAGAAAGGACTTGATAAAAAAATGAAAAAAATTCTAGCTTTGTTTTTAGTGACAATGATGATCACTATGATGGGTGTAAGCGCATCTGCTACTGGTTTGGAGCTTTTGGACACTTCCAAACTAAACATGGAGTACTATGAGCAGTTTAAAGGCCAAGACATTTCCATCAATGTTTATAACTGGGGTGAGTACATCTCCAATGGCGAGGACGAAACTCTAGACATTAACAAGGCATTCGAGGAGCTAACAGGTATAACAGTTTATTATACCAACTTCGCAACAAATGAGGAGCTATATGCTAAACTTAAAGGCGGCGGAGTTAGCTATGATGTAATAATCCCATCCGACTACATGATCGGTAAGATGATTAACGAGGACATGTTAGAGGAGTTAAATAAAGATAATATTCCTAATTTAGCAAATCTAGATCCAAACTTTATGGGCGCATACTATGACCCAGCTAACGCATTTTCTGTTCCTTACACATGGGGAAGTGTTGTTCTAATCTACAACACAACTATGGTTGATGAGGCTGATGCTCAAAGCTGGAGTGCATTATGGAATGAGAAGTATGCTGATAACATTCTAATGTTCAATAACCCAAGAGATGCAATGGGTCTTGCTCTGTTAAAAGAGGGGAAAGGTCTAAATCCAGAAAGCCAAGCTGATGTTGATTTAGCTCTTGAGTCACTAAAGGCTCAAAAACCAGTTGTTCAAGCTTATGTAATGGACGAGATTTTCGATAAGATGGCGGCTGGAGAAGCAGCTATCGCTCCTTACTATGCTGGCGATGCATTAACAATGATGGATGATAATCCTGACCTAAATGCAGTACATCCAGTTGAGGGTACTAACATTTTCGTTGATGCTATGTGTATTCCAAAGGGTGCAGAGCAAAAAGCTGCTGCTGAAATGTACATTAACTTTATGCTAGAAGGCGAAGTTGGAGCTGCAAATATTGAGTACATTGGTTACTCAACTCCAAACACTTCTGCTCTTGCATACCTAGATGAGGAAATTACAAGCAACCCAATTAGCTATCCTTCTGCTGAAGTTGTGGCTGACATGGACTATTTCTCTCTTCTATCTGATGATCTAAACCTTGCTTTAGATACAGCTTGGACAGATCTTCATACATCTGACGAGAGCTTTTCCTTCTGGATTGCTCCTGTTCTAATCGTTATTGCTCTTGTTGTTAGTATTATTCTAATAATCAGAAGCAAAAAACGCAAACAAGACTACTAATATTTAAACATTAAAAATCAGGGCGGTTAGCACTCAAATGCTAATCGCCCTGATTTTATTTGTCATTTTTATGAAGCAAATTATAGATAGTAGGTGTTACATTAAACTCTTTTATCATAGCTTCTGCCTCAGCTAAAGCAGTTTGTTGAGATTTTTTATTTGTTGCGCCTTTAATCGCCCTAATCAGTAAATTTTTTGGTGAATGAGATAAATCAATAAACTCAACTATTTGCGTCTTATAACCACTATACTCAAGCATAGCCCCTCTTATAGCATCTGTCATAATAGAGGAGAATCTATCTTTTAATATGCCATATCTATGTATTAGATCGAAGCTAGTGCTTTTTATTTGTTTGTTAACCTCTTTTTGGCAACACGGAACACTATAAATCATGTCTGCATTCCAGTTAACAGCGTTAGCAATTGCGAAGTCGGTTGCTGTGTCGCAGGCATGCAGGGTAATGACCATGTTGACAAGGAAGGGAGGAGTGAAGCCGTTTATATCTCCAACCATAAATTTGAGATTATGATATCCGTATCCTTTGGCTATATTATTGCATTTCTCAATAACATCGGCTTTCAAATCAAGCCCAACAATATGTGCATCTATTCCTTTAACTTCTGTTAGGTAGTAATAGAGTATGAAGGTTAAGTAAGATTTTCCGCAACCAAAGTCAATTATATTTATGCTGCTATATTTATCCTTAATCCCATCATCGATAAGCTCAATGAATCTGTTTATCTGCTTAAATTTATCATAATGGCTTTTAATTATCTTTCCATCTGCTGTAATAACGCCTAAATCTACTAAAGGAGGGATTATAGCTCCCTCTTTCAGTAAATAAGATTTTTCTCTATTGTGGCTTAAACTAATCTCTTTTTCGGCTTTATTAAGTTTTTTGCTAACAGCAATTTTATCAAGTGTTTTACATTTAACAGTATAGCTAGATTTGGCAGTATATGCATCAAACTGCTTATAGTGCTTGTCAAGGGAGGTTATAATATAGCTTTTGCACTCTTCAGCTGTCATATTAACATGAATAACTTGAGTTTTTGTATATTGCTCTGCTTGATAGAAACAGGCATTCTTGCTTTTCTTTTGGCGTATAATAACTTTTTGAAACTCGTAGCTTTTATCTTTTAGATTGCTTAATATTAGTTTATCAAGTGTATCAGATAAAATTTCTTCTATTACTGAATTTAGCTTATCCATTTTGCTTCTCCTTGCTTAATATCTTTTTGAGATATTTTCCAGTAAACGATTCTGGAACTTCAGATACCATCTCAGGAGTGCCTTGTGCAACAATTGTGCCGCCTTTATCTCCGCCATCAGGGCCTATATCTATTATATTATCAGCAACCTTTATAACATCTAAATTATGCTCAATAATAACAACTGTATTTCCAGTGTCAGTTAATCTCTGAAGAACTTCGATCAGCTTGTGAACATCTGCTGTATGAAGTCCTGTAGTAGGCTCATCAAGAAGGTAAATAGTTCTTCCTGTTGGCTTTCGTGAAAGCTCTGTCGCTAGTTTAACTCTTTGTGCCTCTCCGCCTGATAGGGTAGTGGAGCTTTGTCCAAGCTTAATATATCCTAAACCAACATCATATAAAGTCTGAACTTTGCGCTTTACTTTCGGATGGTTTTCAAAGAAAGTCAATGCTTCTTCAATAGTCATGTCTAAAATTTCATGAATGTTCTTTCCCTTATATTTAACCTCAAGGGTTTCTCTATTGTATCGCTTGCCTTTACATACTTCACAAGGGATATAAATATCAGGCAAGAAGTGCATCTCAATCTTTAGTATACCATCGCCTTGACAAGCTTCGCATCTTCCGCCTTTAACATTAAATGAAAATCTTCCAGGACCATAGCCACGCATTTTAGCTTCTGTAGTTTGGGTGAATATATCTCTAATATCAGTAAACACACCAGTGTATGTTGCAGGGTTTGAACGAGGAGTCCTGCCGATAGGGCTTTGGTCAATTGCAATGATTTTATCAAGTTCTTCAAAGCCTATTAGTTCATCATGTTTGCCCGCTTTTGATCTTGCTCCATTTAGTAGATTAGCAAGCCTTTTATAGATAATTTCATTGATTAGTGAGCTTTTGCCAGAGCCTGAAACTCCAGTAACAACAGTCATACAACCTAGTGGTATTGAAACATTAAGATTTTTAAGGTTGTTTTGTTTTGCTCCTAAAACAGTTAGAAACTTGCCATTACCCAGCCTTCTTTCATTAGGAATTGGTATAACTTTTCTTCCGCTTAAATACTGGCCAGTAATGGATTTTTCGTCAGTTATAAGCTCGTTAACACTTCCTGAGAAAACTATCTCACCTCCATGTACACCAGCTCCAGGCCCGATGTCTACTATATGATCAGCAGCGAGTATTGTGTCTTCATCATGCTCAACCACTATAAGAGTATTTCCTAAATCTCTTAGTCGTTTCAAAGTTTCAATTAGTCTGTCATTATCCCTTTGGTGAAGACCTATGCTTGGCTCATCAAGAATGTATAAAACGCCCATTAGTGAAGAGCCTATTTGTGTTGCAAGCCTAATACGTTGGCTCTCTCCTCCAGATAAAGTTCCTGATGCTCTTGATAAAGTTAGGTAACTAAGCCCAACACTATTTAAAAAGCCTAAGCGCTCCTTTACTTCTTTTAGTATTTGTTCAGCTATCATCTCTTGTTGAGGAGTTAGCTTCAAGCTATCAACAAAGTCAAGGGCGCTAACTATTGATCTTTCGCAAAATTGGCTGATATTTTCGCCGCCAATTTTAACAGCTAGAGTAACAGGTTTTAAACGTTGGCCATGACAATCTGGGCATTCTTCACTGGACATCCAAGTTGCAAGCTCTTCCTTCATCCAGCTACTAGAAGTTTCTCTAAAGCGACGTTCTAGATTGTTAATGACTCCTTCAAAGTCGGTGTGATAAGTACCGCTCATACTGTCAGTTTCTCGTTTTACAGTTATTTTCTCTCCATTAGTGCCGTATAGAATGATATCTTGAGCCTTTTTGGATAATTCTTTGAAAGGTGTGTCTAATGAAAATCCATAATGCTCTGCAAGCCCCTCGTAATACATCTGAGATATGCCGCCATCAGCGAAATACCAACCACTAGCCTTAATAGCTCCACCTTTGATAGACTTTGCCTTATCTGGTACAACTAAATCAGGATCGACTTTCATAAATGTACCAAGACCAGTACATTTTTCGCAAGCACCAATAGGATTATTGAAAGAAAACATTCTTGGTGCCAACTCTTCAATGCTAATGTTATGTTCAGGGCAGGAATAGCTTTGAGAGAACAAAATTTCTTCTCCGCCTATTACATCCACCATAGCAAGTCCGCCAGTTAGTGCTAGCGCAGTTTCAAGCGAGCTTGCGAGCCTTGAGCGAATGCTCTCGCTAACAACTAATCTATCAATAACAACTTCGATGTTATGCTTTTTATTTTTCTCTAAAGTTATTGTTTCAGATAAATCATAAATGTTGCCATCAACTCTAACTCTAACATAACCAGATTTTCTTGCACTGTCAAATTCGGCTTGATGCAAGCCTTTTCTTGACCTAACAACAGGCGCAAGAATCTGGATCTTGCTTTTTTCTGGCAAGGCTAAAACGGAGTCTACCATCTGGTCAACAGTTTGTTGAGTTATAACTCGATTGCAGATAGGGCAGTGTGGTGTTCCGATGCGAGCGTATAGCAAACGCAAATAGTCATAAATTTCTGTAACTGTACCAACAGTTGAACGAGGGTTATTTGAAGTTGACTTTTGATCAATTGAGATAGCAGGGGATAGGCCCTCAATGCTGTCGACATTAGGTTTTTCCATCTGCCCTAAAAACTGACGAGCATAGGAAGATAAGCTTTCAACATATCTTCTTTGTCCATCTGCGTATATAGTATCAAATGCAAGTGAGCTTTTACCTGAGCCTGACAATCCTGTGAAAACAATAAGCTTATCACGAGGTATGGTAAGGTCAACGTTTTTAAGGTTATGCTCTTTTGCGCCTTTAATTACAATTTTTGAAAGTGCCAATTTAATTCCTCCGTTACTCTTCTTTGAGTTTCTTTATCTTATCTCTTAGATATGCAGCATGCTCAAATTCAAGAAGTTTAGCTGCATTCTTCATTTCATTTGTAAGCCTAGCGATAAGCGCAACCTTATCCTTGTTAGACATTTTCTTTTTCTGCGGTTTGCCTTCATGTGAGCTTTTAGAAGAAATATCTAGTATGTCTTTAATGCTCTTTTGGACAGTTGTTGGAACAATGTTGTGAGCTTCGTTATAGGACTGCTGAATGTGTCGGCGGCGCTCAGTTTCAGTGATAGCTCTTTCCATAGAAGGTGTGACTTTATCAGCATACATTATAACTAAGCCCTCAGAGTTTCTAGCTGCCCTACCAATAGTTTGTATTAGTGATGTTTCTGAACGCAAAAAGCCTTCTTTATCTGCATCGAGAATGGCTATTAAGGAAACCTCTGGTATATCGAGTCCCTCACGAAGCAGGTTAATGCCAATAAGAACATCATATTCACCAGTGCGAAGATCACGAATAATCTCCATTCGCTCTATTGTGTCAATATCATGGTGCATATATCTAACCTTAACATCCATACTTTTAAGATAATCAGATAAATCTTCTGCCATCTTTTTAGTAAGAGTGGTGATTAGTGTTCTTTCTTTCTTTGCAGTACGAATGTTTATCTCTGAAAGCAAGTCTTCAATCTGTCCTTCGACAGGTCTAACCTGAATGATTGGGTCTAATAACCCTGTTGGCCTAATTACTTGCTCAGCAATCTGCATAGAATGTTCTTTTTCGAATACTCCTGGTGTTGCGCTAACATAAATAACCTGATTTATCTTATCTCTGAACTCATCAAAATTAAGAGGACGGTTATCAAGCGCAGAAGGAAGCCTAAATCCATATTCAATAAGGCTCTTTTTGCGCCCTTGATCACCACCATACATTCCTCTAGCTTGTGGCAGTGTTACATGTGATTCATCAATGAAGAAGAGGAAATCGTCAGGGAAGTAGTCAAATAGAGTGTATGGTACAGAGCCAGCCGGACGTCCAGAAAGCACACGAGAATAGTTTTCAATTCCCTTGCAAAAACCAACCTCAGAAAGCATTTCTATATCATAATTTGTGCGTTCTGCAATTCTTTGAGCCTCAATAAGTTTGTTTTGAGATTTAAACATCTCAACTTGGTTATCGCATTCTTCTCTTATTGCAGAAAGCCCTTTATTAAGCTTCTCTCTGCCAACAATATAGTGGCTGGCTGGATATATAGCGACATGAGAGAGATTGCGCTTAATTTCGCCTGTGACGACCTGTATCTCGCTTATTCTTTCGACTGTGTCGCCAAAAAACTCAACTCTTATAGCTGTTTCGTCATTGTATGTGGTTATAATCTCGACAACATCGCCTCTAACCCTAAACTTATTTCTTACAAGATTTATATCGTTTCTTTCATATTGTATCTCAACAAGTTTAGCTATAAACTCATCTCTATCCTTTGTCATTCCTTCTCTAATGGAGATAACCTGTTCTCTATACTCGGCTGGGTCACCAAGAGTGTAAATGCAAGAAATAGAAGCAACTATTATTACATCTCTGCGCTCACTAAGGGAAGCAGTTGCGGAGTGGCGAAGGCGCTCGATTTCATCGTTTATGGCACTATCTTTTTCAATATAGGTATCTGTTGAAGCGACATAAGCCTCTGGTTGATAATAGTCATAATAAGAAACGAAATACTCAACAGCATTATCTGGAAAAAATTCCTTAAACTCGCTGCAAAGCTGAGCGGCGAGAGTTTTATTATGAGCTAGAACAAGTGTTGGTCTGTTAAGTTTAGCGATTATATTTGCCATAGTAAAAGTCTTACCACTACCGGTTACACCAAGCAGTGTTTGCTCTCTATAACCCTTTTCAACACCCTCTACAAGCGCTTCGATTGCATGAGGCTGATCGCCTGTTGGTTGATATGGCGCAGAGAGGGAAAATCTTTGTTCATTCATAGTGTACTCCTTGTATGATAGTTTCCTTGATATAATCGTCCATGCTTTGCGATTGCCATTATGGCGAGCAAAACAGACATCAAGATTGCCCTTGGGGTTATTATACCATAAAAGAGAACGCTGACAAAAGCCCACGTCCTCTGCTAAAAATATATTTACCTTACTTCTTATATATCTAATTTTATAGGACATTTAGGCTAATGTCAATAGTTTTAGCTAAGTTCTAATTATTGACATTAATATAATATATATGCTATCCTATTATCGTAAGAATATAAACCAACTTTAATTTTTAGGAGGAAATATAGACACTATAAAAATGCTATTAGGCAGAAGAAGTATTAGAAGTTACAAAGAGTAAAAAGTTGCTGAAATAATTACATATGGCTATATAGCAAATGAAAAAGAAGCTCCTCCAAGAAAAGAAACTGAGGAAATAATGAGATTTGCAGATTAAAAGATATTTTAGAATATAAAATTTAAAGCTGTGTTGCGATTTAACTTGCAACACAGCTTCTTAAAATATGTTTTATTTAGACTTCCAAAGCCCATGCAAATTACAATAAGCATAAGCTGATACAACCGCATCATCATCGCAAATCATAAAGCAAGTAGTTGGGCTATCTTTTAGAGGCTTTCTTTGATTGCCTTGCTTTGTTTCAAGAGCAACCCAAGCGATGTTATGTTCTTCTATCATTGGATGAAGAACTGAGCCAACTTCAACAACAACCTTGTTTCCATCAACTTTTACAACAGGAATATGTTTCTCGAGAGAACCTTCAATAGTTCCAGGGATAATTTCTTGCATTTCTGCTCCGCAACAGACCATTGGTACGCCAACTTCCTCAACTACACCAACAGTATTGCCACAATGTTCGCATTTAAGAAATTTCATAATAATATACTCCTTATTTTATTATTCACCTTATATTAGGTGGTTATCTATATATTACCATACAATTTATTACATTTCAATATTTTTTCTTGAAAACTGATATTTTTGTGTAAATTTACTAAGTATGAAATTTGACTAAAAACACAATATCTTAGCATATAATTTTCATAACTGCCACAATAATTATATTTATGCTAAAAATAAGTTGAAATTCGAGGAAAAATATTATAAAATGATATTAATAAAATAAAAGGAGATAGGGTAAATGAATTACACAGTTTCTAATATTATTCTAAATAATTCAGCTTTTAGTTCTAATCTTAGTATAACTGCGTTTTCTTGTATTCTTTTTCTTGATTTGTCAGTATAGCTGTAACTTTTTAGGTTGCAGTTAATTCATTTTATGGAGGGTATTTTTATGAGTGCAAAAAAAGTAGCGATTATTATGGGGAGCGATAGCGATTTACCTATTATGAAGGCGGCAGCTAAAGAGCTAAACAAGGCTAATGTTGAGTTTGAGCTAAAAGTTATGTCTGCTCACAGAACTCCTGCTGAGGCTTGTGAGTTTGCTAGCAATGCTAGAGAGAATGGCTTTGGTGCTGTTATTGCAGCTGCTGGTAAAGCTGCGCATCTTGCTGGTGTGCTTGCAGCACATACAACTTTGCCTGTAATTGGAGTTCCTATTAAGTCTTCAACTCTTGATGGACTTGATGCTTTATTATCCACAGTACAAATGCCAAGCGGTGTTCCTGTTGCAACTGTTGCAATTGACGGAGCGGCTAATGCTGCATTATTAGCAATTCAAATACTATCTGTTAGCGATGAAAGATTAAGCGATTACTTAACTGAATATAAAGCTAATATGGCAAAAACAGTTATGGAGAAAAACAAGAATATAGATATCGCAGAGCTATTAAAATAAAATACTCATTATTATTTGTGCCGATGTTAATCGGAGAAACGGAGCGTTAAAATGTATAGTAAAGTTGAGCAATTATATGAAGGAAAAGCAAAGAAGGTTTATAGCAGCAATGTAGAGGGTGTTTACATCGTTGACTATAAGGATGATGCAACTGCTTTTAATGGCGAGAAAAAAGGTACTATTATGGGTAAGGGCGTTATTAATAACCGTGTTTCTAATCACATGATGAAAATGCTTGCAACTCATGGTATCCCAACACATTTTGTTGAAGAGCTATCAGAGAGAGAAACTGCAGTTAAGAAAGTTACAATCGTTCCAATTGAAGTAATTGTAAGAAATATTGCAGCTGGATCCCTATCAAAAAGACTTGGCATTAAAGAGGGAACTAAGCTTCTTAAAACTGTTCTTGAGTTTAGCTATAAGGATGACTCACTAGGCGATCCAATGATAAATGATTACCATGCTTTAGCAATGGGAATTGCAACAAGAGAAGATCTTGATACATTAGCTGACTATGCGTTTAAGGTTAACAATATCATGACAGAGTATCTAAAAGATGCTGGCATTGAGCTTATTGATTTTAAGCTAGAATTTGGTAAAACAGACGATGGAACTATCATTCTTGCTGATGAGATTTCCCCTGATACTTGCCGCTTCTGGGATGTAAATACAAAGGAAAAGCTTGACAAAGATAGATTTAGACAAGACTTAGGCGGTGTTGAAGGCGCATACAAAGAGGTGCTAAAGCGTCTGCTAGGAGAGTAATTAAAGTGTTTACAGGGTGGATTTCTGCCCTGTAAATTGTTATATAGAAATAGAAAAGGAGCTAAGAGCATTAGTATGGAAAAGAGTTTTAGTAATAGTTATAAAGAGGCTGGGGTTGATGTAACTGCTGGTTATAAGGCTGTTGAGCTTATGAAAAGTCATGTTGCTTCAACATTCACAAAAGGTGTGCTAGAGGGTATTGGCGGATTTGGCGGAATGTTTGAGCTTGATATCACAAATATAAAGCGTCCAGTTTTAGTATCAGGCACTGATGGTGTTGGAACAAAGCTTAAGTTAGCTTTTTTACTTAACAAGCATGATACAGTTGGTATTGACTGTGTTGCTATGTGCGTAAATGATATTATTTGTTGTGGAGCAAAGCCGCTAGTATTTTTAGATTATATAGCTGTTGGCAAGAACTATCCAGAAAAGATTGAAGAAATTGTATCTGGTGTTGCTAAGGGTTGTGTTATGGCTGGTTGTTCTCTTGTTGGTGGAGAGACTGCTGAAATGCCAGGATTTTACACAGAGGATGAGTATGATATTGCTGGATTTTCTGTTGGTGTAGTTGACTATGATAAAATAGTTAACAAAGACAATGTAGTTGAGGGTGATGTTATAATTGGTGTCGCTTCATCTGGTGTTCATTCAAATGGCTTTTCATTAGTTCGAAAGGTGTTTGATGTTGAGAATGCTGATCTAAACCGTTATTATGATGAGCTTGGGGCAACTCTAGGTGAAACTTTACTAACTCCAACAAAAATATATGTAAAACCAGTTCTTTCAGCATTAGAAACAGGCTATATTAAGAGCATTTCTCATATAACTGGTGGTGGTTTCTATGAAAACATTCCTCGTGCTTTACCATCTGGAATGACTGCAAAGATTGATAGAGCCTCTGTTCCTGTGCTTCCAATCTTCTCTTTAATTCAAAATAAGGGTAATATTGACGAAAGAGATATGTTCAACACTTTCAATATGGGAGTTGGCTTGGCTGTTGTTGTTAAGGCTGAGGGTGCAAACGAAGTAATTAAAGCATTTACTGAAGCTGGTGAATCTGCTTTTGTTATGGGAACTGTTGTTAAGGGTGATGATGGAGTAGTTATATGCTAAGAGTGGCAATAATTGTTTCTGGTGGTGGAACTAATCTGCAAGCAATAATTGATGCAAAGCTTAGAGGTGAAATTAAAAGCGCAGAATTATCGCTTGTCGTTTCAACAAAAGAGGGCACTTATGCATTAAAAAGAGCGGAAACTGCTAATATCAAAGCTGTTACACTAAAGAAGTTACCTAAATCGCAAGAATCGGCAGAGGAATATGGCGAGAGGCTTCTTGAGGTGTTAAAAAATGAGAAGATTGATTTAGTTGTTTTAGCTGGCTGTCTCGTAATAATAGCTGACAATGTCATTTCAGAGTATAAAGACAGAATAATCAATGTTCATCCATCATTAATACCATCTTTTTGCGGAGAGGGTTTTTATGGGCTTAAAGTTCATGAAGCTGCCTTAGAGTATGGTGTTAAGGTTAGTGGTGCAACTGTACATTTAGTATCTGAGGTTGTTGATGGAGGAAGAATACTTTCTCAAAAAGCAGTTGATATACTAGATAATGATACTGCCGAAACTCTTCAAAAGCGTATAATGGAAGAGGCAGAGTGGAAATTGCTTCCTGAAGCAATAGAGAAATTATCAAAAGAAATATTAGAAAGTGGAGCATTTTAGATGAAAAAAAGAGCTTTAATTAGTCTTACAGACAAGACTGGAGTTGTAGAATTTGCAAAAGAACTTGAAGCATTAGGTTATGAAATTGTTTCAACAGGTGGAACAGCTAAGGTGCTTGTAGATAATGGTGTTAGCGTAACTTCAGTTTCTGATGTTACAGGCTTTCCTGAGTGCTTAGACGGCAGAGTCAAAACGATGCATCCAAATATTTGCGCTGGAATTTTAGCGATTAGAGGCAATAGCGAGCATATGGAGCAGCTTAACAAGCTTAATATTGCAGAAATTGATGTTGTTGCAATCAACCTTTATCCTTTTAAAAAGACGATTGAAAAAGAGGGTGTAAAGCTAGAAGAGGCTATTGAAAATATCGACATTGGCGGCCCTACAATGCTAAGATCTGCCGCTAAAAACTGGCAAGATGTTGCTGTTGCAATTGATCCATCTGATTATAGCAGAATTATAGCAGAGCTAAAAAATGGCGGACTAACAAGAGAGCTAAAGTTCGAGCTTTCAATGAAGGTGTTTGAGCATACTGCTGCATATGATGCTTTAATAGCAAGCTATTTAAGAAAGCAAGCTGGTAAAGATATGCTTTCTGATAAGGTTACTCTAACTTTTGAAAAAGTGCAAGATTTAAGATATGGCGAAAATCCACATCAAGCTGCTGCTTTCTATAAAGAGCCGCTAGCCCCAGCTAATTCACTAGCTATGGCAGAGCAGCTTCATGGCAAGGAACTATCCTACAATAATATAAATGATGCTAATGGTGCACTAGATGTTCTTAAAGAATGTGGCGATAATAAGCCATGTGCAGTTGCAATTAAGCATGCAAATCCTTGTGGTGTTGGAATTGGTGATAACCTATACTCTGCATACATGGGAGCATATAATTCCGATCCAGTATCTATTTTTGGTGGGATTGTAGCAGTTAATAGAAAAGTTGACCTTAAAACAGCTGAGGAGATGGGCAAAATCTTCCTTGAGATTATCATTGCTCCTGATTTCGATGAGGATGCATTAGAGCATTTAAAAGCAAAGAAAAATATTCGCCTATTAAAGCTTGCTGACTGTGCAAAGCCTAACTGCAAGGAATCTTTAGATATAAAGAAAGTAACTGGTGGATTACTACTTCAAAAACTAGATACAGAGAGATTTTCTGATGATGACATTAAAGTTGTGACAGAAAAAGCTCCAACTGCAGAGCAAATGGAGCAGTTAAAGCTTGCAATGAAGGTTGTTAAGCAAGTTAAGTCTAATGCTATTGTGTTAGTTAAAGATAATGCTACTGTTGGTGTTGGTCCTGGCCAAACAAACCGTGTTACTGCGCTTGAGCTTGCAATTAAATATGCTGGCAAAAAGGCAAATGGTGCTGTTCTTGCTTCTGATGCATTTTTTCCGTTCTCAGATTGTGTTGAGATGGCAGAAAAGCATGGAATTACTGCAATTATCCAGCCAGGTGGCTCAATCAAGGATCAAGATAGCATAGATGCTTGTAACAAAGCTGGCATCTCTATGGTATTTACTGGGATGCGTCACTTTAAGCACTAATATTATAAAGGGGAATAAGGCATGAAAATTCTTGTTATTGGTTCTGGTGGACGTGAGCATGCGCTTGTAAAAAAAATTAAAGAAAGCTCATTATGCAACAAACTTTTCGCAGCTCCTGGCAATGCTGGAATTGCAAAAGATGCTGAGCTTGTTAACATAAAAGCAACTGATATTGATGCTGTTGTATCATTTTCTGTAGATAATAATATTGACTTAGTGGTTGTAGCTCCTGATGATCCGCTTGTAATGGGAATGGTTGATGCTTTGGAAGTAAAAAACATCAAAACATTCGGCCCTAATAAGGCAGCGGCTATTATTGAGGGTAGCAAATCCTTCGCCAAAGACCTAATGAAAAAATATAACATTCCAACAGCTGCGTACTCAACATTCGAGAATGTTGAGCCAGCAATGGAATTTATTAAGTCATTAGGAAGCTATCCTGTTGTTATAAAAGCTGATGGCTTAGCTCTTGGCAAGGGCGTTATAATTGCACAAAACGAAAAAGAAGCATTTGAGGCAGTTAATGACATGCTTGAGGGCGGAAAGTTTGGAGAGAGTGGGCATAGAATAGTTGTTGAAGAGTTTCTTCATGGAACGGAAATTTCTCTTCTTTGCTTAACTGATGGCGAAACTATTGCGCCTTTAGTTTCTTCAATGGACCATAAGAGAGCCTATGACAATGATGAAGGCTTAAATACTGGTGGAATGGGAACTATTGCTCCTCATCCATTATACATAAGCGAGGTTGCAAAATTAGTTGAGGAAAAAATCCTATATCCAACTATAAAAGCGATGAAGGCAGAAGGACGCTCATTTAAAGGCTGTCTATATTGTGGCTTAATACTAACCGAAAAAGGACCTTATGTTATTGAGTATAATTGCCGTTTTGGTGATCCTGAAACTCAAGTTGTACTGCCGCTTTTAGATGCCGATTTAGTTAAGCTTATGCTATCTATATATGAAGGCAAGCTTAATAGGGAAGATGTAGTAATTAAGGATGAGTCAGCTGCTTGTGTTATTATAGCTAGCGGCGGATATCCTAGTAGCTATGAAAAAGGTTTTGCTATTTCAGGCCTTGATGCAAATGGTAATCACCCTAACGTAACGGTATATCATGCAGGCACAGCTGAAAGGGATGGAAGCTTTGTGAATAATGGCGGCCGTGTGCTTGGCATAACAGCAGTTTCACCAACATTAAAACAGGCAATAGATAACTCCTATGAAGCTGTTGCTAAAATTGGGTTTAAGGATTCGTTTTATAGAAAAGATATTGGTAAAAAAGTAATTTAATAGATATAAATAAAAATCAGCTGTGTGAGATATTTTTCACATAGCTGATTTTATTTTAGAATATTAGCTCTTCATCAAGCAAATCGAAGGATATTTCAGTTTTTAGTATACTGTCAATCTTTTCTCTTGAAATAAATCCCATATATCTATATGGAATCATAAGTTTTTTAAGGTGATACTCTGAAATGCTAGAATTATAAACATGAGTCAAAATGTCTATTCGTTTTTGAGTTAGGTATTTTTTATGAGAGTTTAGCATTGCAAATAACGCTGTTCTAAATCCTTCCTCATCTGAAACATTCATATTAAGCTCTACTGAAGCCTCCAGCATAAAGCGAAATATAAAGTCATTAAGATTTTGTGCAAGCACAACAGCACAGTTGCTTGAATGATAGGCAAGAATTATTGGCATATTGCCATTTTTAATAAGCTTTGGATAAAAGGCGTAGCTATCGCCCCTATATGTTGTAGCGAATGGAATTATAGTGCCTAGAGCATCATCAATATGCTTAGATGTGCCTGATAGCAATGTATCAACTTGTTCGATTTCTAGCAATCTAAAATCGAGCGATTTATGCTCCATAAATAATAAAGGCGGCTTTTCTCTTAATAACGGAAGTGTGTGCTGCCACTTAGCTTCATCATTAACAAGAATATCATTATGCCAATTAAGCATATTATCATCAAATAAAGTTTTATTTTTTCTCGAGGGTGTTAAGCATCCATTATCTCCTAACATTACATTTTATATTCTTTAACATCTAGTAATTTAGATTATACTATACTTTTTTGTATAAATCCAGTTTTATAGATAAAATTATTTATGTAATTACACACAGATATGATTAGTATAATAAATTATTTATAAACACCAAAACAACAATTTGATTTTTTATTGACAATCAATTTAAGATTATATATATTTAAGTTACTTAATTATTTAGGAGGTAAAACATGAAAGCGTCTATTTCTAGTGAGTTTTTTAGCACATTAAGAGCTATTGGAAAATATGTTGACACAATAAAAATTGGTGGCACACTAACGAAAATGGAGTTAATATTATTGCATGAAATTTATATAGCATCACAAAACTCTAACGAAAAATATGTTCGCATATCTCAGGTTATTGATGAGATGCATATGACACGTTCTGCTATTTCGCAGGGGCTTAATTCGCTTGAGAAAAAGGGATGTATAGTTCGTGAAGTTAATAAAAATGATAGAAGAGCTATTTTTGTTTCAGTAACAGAATTTGGCGTTAAAAGCATAATTGAAAACCGAAGAAAAGTAGATGAAAGTCTTAAGGGGTTAGTAGAGGATTTTGGCGAAGATGAGTTCAATGAACTTCTTAATGCGTTAAAAAAACTCAATGCATTAGTCGAAAAAAGAAGATTAGAAAGGGGAGATGAAAATTGCTAAAACTTAGCAAATATTTAAAGCCATATACTATTGGGATTGTATTGTCTGTAGTATTTTTGATTGTACAGTCTGGTACAAATCTTTTGTTACCATCTTTACTCTCAGAAATTGTTAACGTTGGAATACAACAATCAGGCATTGAGGAGGTTGTTCCAACAGAATTATCTATTGATTCCTTTGAAGATGTTGCTAGCTATATGACTGAAGAAGAAAGAGAGGATTTTTATAGCAGCTTTACTCTAACAGAGGATAACATATATACATTAAAAACTGACATTTCTGCACAAGAGTATTCAGAGCTAGAAAACTTTTATTCATTTGCAGCTTATAGCCTTATTCAAAACAATCAAACAAACTATACTGCTTTAGAAGATAAACTGAGCTTACGAGAGAATGTTGAACTAGAGCTTGCAAAGCAAACAGGAATTGAGTACACAAAGCAATCATATATAGCGCTCGGAAAAGATATCTCTCAAATGCAAAATAATTATATCTTAGAAACAGGCGCTTTGATGTTAGCGATAACTTTAGTTGGAGGAGTAGCTGTTGTTATTGTTAGCTTTTTCAACTCAAGAATGGCAGCTGGTGTTGCGAGAGATTTGAGAAATGCGGTGTTCGAGAAAGTTTCGAGCTTTTCAAACAAAGAGTATGATAAATACTCAACAGCTTCACTAATAACTCGCTCAACAAACGATGTAATGCAAATTCAAACATTACTAACCATGGTAATAAGAATAATTGTATTTGCTCCAGTCATGGGCATAGGAGGTATAATTCTTGCAGTTAGAACATCTGCTTCAATGGCATGGATAATAGTTTTAGCTGTGTTAATGCTTCTAATTTTGATTGGGCTTGTGTTGATATTCGTTGTTCCAAAGTTTAAAGCTCTGCAAAAGCTTGTTGATAGGCTGAACTTAGTTGCTAGAGAAACGCTAAACGGTACTTTAGTTGTTAGGGCATTTGGCAGAGAAGAGTTTCAAAAGGATAAGTTTAATGTAGCTATAACTGACATTCAAACTACAAACCTATTTATCAATCGTGCAATGGGGCTAATTATGCCATCTATGATGCTAATAATGAATGTTACTAGCTTATTAGTTGTGTGGGTTGGCGCTGATTACGTTGCACAAAGTGCAATTCAAGTTGGTGATATATTAGCTTTCATGCAGTATGTGACTCAGGTTATTATGTCATTCTTATTTGTAGCTATGATATTTATTTTCATTCCTAGAGCTTCTGTATCTGCTACTAGAATACACGAGTTATTATCCGAAGAGCCAGCAATAAAAGATCCAGAAGCCCCAAAAAACATAAGTAAAGATAAGAAAGGTACGCTTGAATTTAAGAATGTATCATTTAAATATGGTGGTGCTGAAGAGGAAGTTCTAACTGATATAAATTTCAAAGTTAGAAAAGGCTCAACTGTTGCTTTTATAGGTTCAACAGGTTCTGGCAAGACAACTTTAATCAACTTAATCCCACGTTTTCAAGATGTAACAAAAGGTGCTGTGTTAGTCGGTGGAATTGATGTAAGAGAGCTAAGCCAAAAAGAGCTTAGAGATAGCATAGGGTATGTTCCTCAAAAGAGCATTCTAATGAAGGGCACAATTGAGAGCAATATAGCTTATGGCTTAGAAGAAGTTGATCTTGAAGAAATAGAAAGATCTGCTAGAATTGCACAAGCAACAGAGTTTATATCTCAAAAAGAAGAAGGGTATAAGAGCGAAATTTCTCAAGGAGGAACAAATGTGTCTGGTGGACAAAGGCAAAGGCTGTCTATTGCAAGAGCATTGGCTGTAACTCCTGATATATTTATTTTTGATGACAGTTTTTCAGCGCTTGATTTCAAAACTGATGCTGCACTAAGAAAAGCGCTAAAAAATAATACAGGCGATAGTACTGTTCTTATTGTAGCTCAAAGAGTTAGTAGTATAATGGAAGCTGACACTATATATGTCCTTGATAATGGTAAGATTGTTGGAGAAGGAACACATAGAGAGCTTTTAAATAACTGTAATGAATATTACGAGATTGCCTCTTCACAATTATCAAAGGAGGAACTAGCTAATGGACAATAAAAGAAATAATATAGAGCCTCCTAAACAAGCTGGAGCTGGAAGAGGTCCAGGTGCTCCAGGTGGAGGCTTTGTCGGAGAAAAAGCAAAGGACTTTAATGGAACTTTGAGAAAATTACTAAGATATCTTTCAGGTTTTAAGCTTTCACTAGCTTTTGTAATAATAACCGCTATGTTATCGACGATATTTTCAATTGTAGGTCCGAAGGTTTTAGGTTCTGCTACAAACCTTTTATATGACGGCTTTACTTCAATGATAACTGGTGGTGCTGGAATAGATTTTGCTGCTATTGGCAGAATAATAGGATTATTAGCTGTGCTATATATAATTAGCTTTTTATTCTCTTCTGCACAAGGCTTTACAATGGCAAAAATTTCAACTTCGCTTACAAAAAAGCTTAGAAGCGAAATGAGCGAAAAAATTCACAGCTTGCCATTATCTTATTACGACAAAACATCTAATGGTGATATACTATCTCGTATAACCAATGATATAGACGTTATATCGCAAAGCTTTAATACAGGGATAACACAAATTATAACTTCAACAACAACTATTATTGGTATACTAGTTATGATGTTTAGTATCAATTTTACCATGACATTGATAACATTGGTAACTCTACCATTATCTTTTATTGGGATTATATCAATAGCAAAGCGTTCGCAAAAATACCATAAACGCACACAAAATAACACTGGTCAGGTTAATTCTCTGGTTGAAGAAAACTATAGCTGCCATAATATTGTTAAAGCTTTTAATGGCGAAGAAAAGTCATTAGAACAGTTTAAAGAATGCAATCAAAATCTTTATGACTCTGCTTGGAAGGCAAATTTTATATCAGGTCTTATGATGCCAGCTATTACTTTTTTAGGCAACTTAGGGTATGTTGGTGTGTGTATAGCAGGAGGGTATTTAGCTGCTGCCGGACAGGTCAACATTGGTGATATACAGGCATTTGTCCAATACGTTAGGCAGTTTAATCAACCATTGTCTCAAATATCTCAAATCTCTAATATTATTCAACAAACAATTGCAGCTGCTGAAAGGGTATTTGAGTTTTTAGAAGAAGACGATGAAGTGTTAGATGCTGAAAGCGCTTTAACAGTTAAAGTAGATGGAAGCAACAGAAAAACTGATGTTGTTATTGAAGGTAATGTATCATTTAATAATGTAAACTTTGGATACGCTAAAGATAAGACTATCATCAATGATTTTACAACATCTGTAAAACAAGGGCAAAAAGTTGCTATAGTAGGTCCTACTGGAGCGGGCAAAACTACAATGATGAAGCTTCTAATGCGGTTTTATGATGTGAATAGTGGTGAAATATTGGTAGATGGTCATAATATTAAGGATTTTAAGAGAAGTGAGATAAGAAGTGTATTTGGAATGGTGCTTCAAGATACATGGCTATACAATGGAAGCATTGCTGATAATATTCGCTATTCAAAACAAGATGCAACTAAAGAAGATATTATCGCAGCTGCAAATGCGGCGCAGGTAGATAGATTTGTTAGAACTCTGCCAGAAAGCTATGATATGGTGCTTAATGAAGAAACAGGCAATATATCTCAAGGGCAAAAACAGCTTTTAACAATTGCAAGAGCAATTCTGGCTGATCCTAAAGTGCTAATACTAGATGAAGCAACTAGTTCTGTTGATACAAGAACTGAAATGTTAATTCAAAAAGCGATGGATAATTTGATGGTTGGAAGAACAAGCTTTATTATAGCCCACAGGCTTTCAACAATTAGAAATGCTGATTTGATTCTTGTTATGAACAATGGAGATATTGTCGAGCAAGGAAATCATGATGAGCTAATGCTAAATGGTGGCTTATATAGCGCACTATATAATAGCCAATTTAGCGAAAATTAGAGCGGTATACAAAAGTGGTGTAGAATATTCTGCATCACTTTTAATTTTGTTTAAGTACAGCTTATCCTTTAGGCGTAATTATTTTTTATTAACATATATTATAAAAGAAGGGGTGTGATATTTATGTTATGGTTGCTATCGTTGTTATCGACTATAAAAGTTGCTTTGTTTTCGCTATATGTTAGTGGAGTTGGAAGCTTTCCAAAGCCTTTAACCGCTAATGAAGAGAGGGTGTGTCTTGAGAAAATTAAGAATGGGGATGCCAATGCGAAGAATGTTTTAATAGAGCATAATCTTAGATTAGTAGTGCATATTATCAAAAAATACTACTCAGCATCGTCCGAACAAGAAGATTTAATCTCAATAGGGACAGTTGGATTAATAAAAGCAGTTTCTACTTTTAAGCACGAAAAAGGAAGTAAGTTTAGCACTTATGCAAGCAGATGTATAGAAAATATAATACTATCACTACGGCTCTAAATTCCTTGAAAGTAGATAATTTACTTCTTTTAGGGGCAAAAACGGCAAAATGGGGGATATTATTTTCTACTTCAAGA
>CAYJEV010000018.1:0-24975 GCA_964369265.1 uncultured Oscillospiraceae bacterium | reverse complement strand
AAAGCTTTAACATTTTCTAAGACAATATTTTTCCTCTTAATCATTGACTCTTTGCTCGCGAAGGCAATGTGAGGTGTGACTAGAATGTTTTTAGCATTAAGCAGTGGATGTGCAGTTGGTAGCGGAGGCTCAATGTCAAACACATCAATTCCAGCTCCAGCAATCACATTATTGTTCAGCGCCTCTGCTAAATCAGGGCCATTAACAACAGCTCCTCTTGCAGTGTTGATTAGCAGAGAAGATGGCTTCATCAGTGAAAGCTCTCTTTTAGAAATTAGATTTTCAGTTGACTTGTTCGCTGGGCAATGCAGAGAAATGATATCAGATTTTTGAAGCAGCTCATCAAGGCTTAAAAACTCAATGCCATCTTGTGGGGATGGATTTCTTTTGTACGCTGCAACTTTGCACCCAAAAGCCTTTGCTAAGCTTGCAACTTGACCACCAATTTCCCCAAGCCCAATAATACCAACAGTTTTGCCAGAAAGCTCAGAGCCCATTAGTCCAGCCATAGTGCCATTATTTCTAACTCTATCCTCAACCTCACGAACATTGCGAAGCATTGTTAGCATCATACAGATAGCAAGCTCTGCAACAGATTGATTTGAATATCCTGTGGAGTTGCTAATAAGCACACCCATTTCTTTTGCAGCAGCAATATCAACATGGTCAACTCCAGTGAAAGCAATGTTTATATATTTAAGATTCTTTGCGCTGCGAATAACATCGCCACAAAGAGGCATGTTAGCAACAATAATCATTTCTGCATCTTTAACAGCTTGTTTTTGCGCTTCAATATCTTCATTTCTATCATGGCATGTAAGCTCATGACCTAAAGCTTTAACTTCATTTTCAAATGACACCATCTCTTCATTTGATACTCCTAAAGATTCTAATAATACGATTTTCATAAATTTCTGTTCCTTTCATCTCTTTCTTTTAAAGCTAATTATAGTAGTATATTAAATTGTTGTAAAATACTTTTATTTATATGGCAATTATTCAAAATATGTGATGTTGCATCAATACATTTACATTTATTGTTTCGTTGGCTCATAAAATTTTTGGGGAATATAATATACACCTATACAAAAAATCGTATATGGTGTATAATGAAATCTGTATTTTACATATAACACACATTAGTCTATAATGAATTACAAAGTTATTACTGTGTAATTATCAACGCTTTAAATTAGACTTTAGTATAATAACATAAAATTAAGTGTGTGACAAGGAGGAAGTTATGAATTTTTCAAACAGAATACAAGAAATGCAGTTTTCGCCGATAAGGAAGTTATCTCCACTAGCAGAAGACGCAAAAAAGCAAGGCAAGAAAGTGTATCACCTTAATATAGGTCAGCCAGATATTGAAACACCAGAGGAATTTTTTGATGCGATAAAGAATTTTGATAAAAAAGTTCTAGCATATGCTTTCTCTCAAGGCATACCTGAGCTTATAGAGGCGTTTATTAAGTATTATAAAGGATATGGTATTAACTATAGTGATGATGAGATTTTAGTGACAAATGGCGGTAGTGAGGCGCTTGTGTTTGCAATGCTTGCTTGTTGCGATGTTGGAGATGAGGTTTTAATCCCGGAGCCATTTTATACAAACTACAACGGATTTGCTAACTATGTTGGAGTTAAGGTTGTGCCAATAACAACAAAAGCAGAAAATGGCTTTAGGCTTCCATCAAAACAAGAGATAACTTCTTTGATAACAGAAAAAACTAAGGCTATACTTTTATCTAACCCAGGAAATCCAACTGGCGCTGTTTATGATAAAGAGCAGATTGATATGCTAAAGGATATTTCTCTTGAACATAATTTGTATATTATTTCTGATGAGGTGTATAGAGAGTTTGTTTATGATGGGCTTGAATTTATTAGCTTTGCTTCTATAGATGAAATTGCTGATAGAGTAATTTTAGTTGATAGTATTTCAAAGAGATATAGCGCATGTGGAGCAAGAGTTGGTTGTGTTGCTAGCAAGAATAAGGAAATTATCAATCAAATGCTAAAGCTATGCCAAGGCAGACTATGCGTTGCAACTCTTGACCAAGTTGGAGCTGCTGCTCTTGCTAATGTATCATCTGATTATATGGAAAAGGTATATCATGAATATAAGCATCGAAGAGATGTTGTTTATTCTGCGCTTAAGAAGATTGATGGTATAATTTGCGAAGAACCTAAGGGCGCTTTTTATATTATTGCTAAGCTGCCAATTAAAGATGCTGAGAAATTTGCTAAGTGGCTTCTCACAGACTATAGCTATAATGGTGCAACTGTAATGTTCGCTCCAGCAAAGAGCTTCTACGCAACTGAAGGCTTGGGGCTTAACGAGATTAGAATGTCTTATGTTATAAATGAAGAAGATTTAAGAGCTTCAATGAAAATTCTTGAAAATGCACTCATTGCATACAAGGAAATTGAAGGATAATTAAGCTCCTAATTTTAAAAATTATAGATTTGCAAGCAAAAAACCGCCGAAATTTTGGCGGTTTTTTGTTTTTTGAAATTTGATCATTGTATATTTTGACAAAATTCTCAAAACTTTTATGTTATATTTAACAAGGAAATTAAATCCATTAAGAAAGCAAATTTATAAAATCACGAATATATTTTGGAATATAATGGTCTTTTCTATAACAAACATAAAAGTCTCTTGTTGGATAAGGATCAGAAATATTGAAAGTTACAGCCTTATTTATTATGTCAGGGGACATATCTATATAATCTCTTGGGCACAACATAATTGCATTACTATTGACAGTTAAATTCTTAGCAACTTCGATTGAGATAGTTTCTGCAAAAATATTAGGTTTTATCTCATATCGGGAAAATAATCGCTCTTGAATTTTTCTAACACTATGCCCAGATTTTATACAAATAAATTGCTCGTCCTTTAAATCTAGGACCGAAAGAGCAGTGCCGCTTGGGTATTTTTTTGCTATATTTGATAGCTTGCTTGCCAAAAAAACAACCTCTTCGTGCTTAATTAAAATATAATCTAAATCGTTATTTGTGGGGGTTGTTGTTAAGCATCCTATATCAACTTCACGATTAAGTACCATATTTTCTATCATTGCAGAACCGTTTTCTTCCAAATTTACATGTACATGGGGATATATTGCCCTAAATTTTGGAAGAACAGTTGGGATAATCTGCATTGCACGTTGGACAGGTATGCCTAAGTTAAAGCGCCCTTGTTCTTCCTCTTTTATTTCAGCTATTTCTGCAACTAAGTTTTGGTTTAGGGTTATGATTTTTTGCGCTGTTTCAACAAATCGACTGCCTGCATAGGTTAGCGAGATAGGGTCGGTACTGCGATTAAATATTTCAGCTCCTAAGGCAGACTCAGCCGATTTAACAATTTGGCTTAAAGAAGGTTGGGATATATATAGTTTTTTGGCAGCAGCTGTTATGCTGCCTTCCTTTATGATAGTTAGAATGTATTGTGCATGCTTTAAATTCAAAATTTAGACCTCCAATTTATAAAGTATATGTGTATTATAACAAATAAATAAGCGTGTTTCAACCGAGGTATAAGTTTTTTTATATGATAGTCATAGTTTTAAATGTATTTGACTTATGGGGTGGTCAATGATAGGATTAATATGTAAATTGTAATGTAGTTTTATGTAAAAACTTGAATTAAACATGTTTTTGCAAAGAAATTGGAGGGAAGTTTATGGTAATTGAAAAAATGGCAATGGCTGGAACTTTAGAGTCTAGCGATGTCCAGATAACTGTTGAGCCGTTATCTGAAGGTTTGGAGCTTTCAATAGATAGCAGTGTAATTCATCAGTATGGAAAGCAGATTCGCAAAACTATTCTTGAAACGCTAGAAAGGCTAGAAGTTAAAGCTGGGCGTATAACCGTTATTGATAAAGGCGCTCTTGATTGCACAATTAAGGCTAGAGTTGAATGCGCAGTTTATCGCTCAAATGGTGTTAGTCAAGATTTGCCATGGGGAGGTATAATAAGATGAGCCATCCAAACAAAAAAAGACTTCGTCGTTCAATGCTTTTCTTAAATGCGCAAAAGCCAAGTTTAATTCGTGATCCATATATATATAAACCAGATTCTATCATGCTTGATTTAGAGGATGCGGTTGCAGAAAACCAAAAGGATTCTGCAAGATATTCTTTATATCATGCCCTAAAGGAAGTTGATTATAGAGGCGTTGAGAGAATTGTTAGAATTAACGCTTTAGACACTCCTCATTGGAAAGAAGACGTTAGAGTTTGTGTTGCTGGTGGAGTAGATGGAATTCGCCTAGCAAAAACTGAAACTCCTGAGGATATTAAAACTGTTGAGGCGGCTGTAGTTGCTGCTGAAAAAGAGTTTGGAAGAGAAGTTGGTAGCACTTTACTAATGGCTGCTTTGGAGTCTGCAAGGGGAGTTATGAATTGTTATGATATTTGTAACAGCTCTGATAGATTGTTCGGTGTAGCGCTTAGTGGAGGAGATTATACAAAGGATCTTCAAACTGTAATTAGCGGTACAGGGGTTGAGCTTGCTGGTGCAAGGCAGCAAATGATAATTGCTGCTAGGGCATCTGGAGTTCAATGCTTTGATACAGTGTTTACCTATCTTGATCAAATGGATGTGTTTGAAAAAGAGGTGGAGATGATAAAAATGATGGGGTTTGATGGTAAGTCGCTTGTAAATCCACGTCAAATTGAGGTTGTGCATAGAATTTTCACACCAACTCAAAGCCAAATTATATTTGCAGAGAAGGTAGTTCGTGAAATAGATGAGAAAAAAGCTTTAGGTATTGGTGTATTCATGGTTGATGGCAAAATGATTGATATTGCCTTCTATGATGGCGCAATGCGTACATTAAAGCTTGCAAAAGCTTCTGGCGTTTACGAAGGAGATTTAGCGATATGATGAATGTAGTAAAAAATTCAGTAGGTAGAGAAATTCCATTAGAGGTGCTTGAAAAGGCTGGCAAAAAGCCATATGCTGGTTATCATGCATTAGATAATATAGAATACACAAAAGCAGCTCCAACTGTTAGAGCTAATATTGACCCAAAGAGGAATAAAGTGCTTTCTTCTATTAAAGAAGCTTTAGAAAAATGCGAAATTAAAGACGGAATGACACTTTCTTTCCATCATCATTTTCGTGAGGGCGACTATGTTCTTAACATGGTAATGGAAGCTGTTCATGAAATGAGAATTAAAGACATCACAATTTGTGCAAGCTCTATGGGAAAAGCAAATGATCCAATTTATCCATATATTTTAGATGGCACAATTGTTGGTATTCAGTCCTCTGGTGTTAGAGGAAAGATAGGCGAGGCTATCTCAACAGGTAAGCTTCGTGATATGGCGATAATGCGCTCTCATGGTGGGCGTGTTAGAGCTATTGAAACTGGCGAAGTGCATATCGATATCGCTTTTATTGGCGCACCAACAGCCGATCTTTATGGCAATTTAGGTGCAAATGGCGGAAAAAGCAACTGTGGTGTGCTCGCATACTCTATGGTTGATGCTAAATATGCTGATAAGGTTGTTGCTGTTACTGATTGCTTAGTGCCTTTTCCAAATGTGCCAGCAAGCATTTCAATGGTAGATGTTGATTATGTATGCGTTGTTGATTGCATTGGTAATGCAGCAAAGATAGCTTCTGGTGCAGCAAAGCCAACAACAGATATGAGAAAGCTTTTAATGGCTGATTATTGTACTAAGTTTGTTGTTAACACCCCATATTTTAAAGATGGCTTTTCTTATCAAACAGGAGTTGGTGGAGCGTCTATTGCTTCGACTATCTCTCTTGCTAAGATAATGGAGGAGCGTGGAATAACAATGAGCTTTGGTATGGGCGGTATCAACACAGTAATGTGTGATATGCTAGAAAGAGGGCTAGTTAAAAAGCTAGTAAATACACAAGCATTTGATATTGGCGCTGTTGAGAACATCCAAACTAATCCAAATCATGTTGAAATTTCAACATCTGAGTATGCAAATCCATTTAATAAGGGAGCTTTTGTAAATCTTCTTGATATAGTGGTGCTTGCATCCTTAGAGGTTGATGTAAACTTTAATTGTAATGTAGTTGTAGGCTCTGATGGTGTTATCACAGGAGCACAAGGAGGACATCCTGATACAGCTGCTGGAGCAAAATGTACTATCGTTATTGCTCCACTTACTCAAGGTAGAACACCAGCTATCTGTACTAATGTAACAACAGTTACCACTCCAGGAGAAACTGTTGATGTGGTTGTAACAGATTATGGTATTGCAATAAATCCAAAACGTCAAGACTTAATTGACTGTATGAAGGATGTAAAACTTCCGTTTTACACAATTGAAGAGCTAAGGGATATAGCTTATTCAATGGTTGGGGAACCAGAAGCAGTTCAGTTTGGTGATAGAATTGTTGGAATTATAGAAAGCCGTGATGGCAGTGTTCTCGATGTGGTTCGTGAGATAAAAGCTTACGAATTTGATAAGTAATTAAACAAAGTATTTTTGGAGGAAATGACAATGTCAGAAAAAACAAAAAAAGAGTTTAAGCCTTTAGGTTTGCCGTGGTGGTTATGTGCAGGTGTTGTTGCAATTGGTATTATTGGAGCATACACAGGTGCTTTAGGCAGCGATTTAGGCGGAACTTTCCTATTCATGCTGTCCCTTGGTCTTGTGTTTGGTGAAATTGGTGATCGTATTCCAATCTGGAATACATACATAGGTGGTGGACTAGTACTTGCATTTTTAGGAAGTGCTTTCCTAGCTACATATAACTACATCCCAGCTAACACACTTGATTCTATCAAGCTAATTATGGATGAGGCAGATTTCTTAACATTCTTTATTATTTTCCTAATTTGTGGCTCTATCCTTTCTCTTGAGCGTGGTTTATTGCTTCGCTCGTTTGCAGGTTATTTACCAGCTATTTTTGGTGGTCTAATCGGAGCGGGCATTTTAGGTATCATAGTTGGCCTAGTTTTTGGTATTGATCCAGCAACAATTATCATTAAGTATGTTCTACCAATCATGGGCGGCGGTAACGGAGCAGGCGCTGTTCCTCTAAGCGAAATTTATGAAACAGTTACTGGTTTACCAGCTGCTGATTACTATTCCTTCGCTATTACAATTCTAACAATTGCAAACATCTTTGCTATCATCACAGCTGCTATTCTAAAGCGTGTTGGCGAAATAAAGCCAGCATTAACTGGAGACGGCAACCAACTAATCAGAAAAGGCGCAGATTTTGCAACTGATGATAAAAAAGTATCTGCTTCAATGAAAGAAATTGGCGGCGCATTCTTCCTAGCAGTTGGTTTCTATGGTCTAGCTAGACTATTCTCAAAAGTTCTTCTGCCAGAAATTTTTGGTGTTGCTATTCATACATTTGCTTACATGATCATTTTTGTAGCAATTGCTGCTGGTATGGGTGTTGTGCCTGAAAGCATTAGAGCTGGTGCAAAGAAGCTACAATCCTTCTTCACAGGCAACCTAATCCTTATTGTAATGGTTGGTGTTGGTGTTGATACTAATATTATCGAGCTTATGGAGGCTATTAATCCTGCAAATGTATGTATTGCCTTTGCAATAGTAGTTGGTGCAATTTTCGGTTCTGGATTTGTTGGTTACCTAGTAGGCTTCTTCCCAGTTGACTCTGCAATCACAGCTGGTCTATGTATGGCTAACCGTGGTGGTTCTGGTGACCTTGCAGTTCTAGGTGCGGCTAATCGTATGGGTCTAATTGCGTATGCACAGCTATCCTCTCGTCTAGGTGGCGGTATCGTGCTTATCGTTGGTAGTATTCTATTTGGCGCAATGTTATAATTAAATACTTTTGGAGGTGTTTCAATGTCAAGTTATGTGTTTTCAATACTTAACAAAAATAATAGACGTGAAATGTCCCAAATGGAAGATCTTTTATCCCGTGAAAATATTTCACGGGATAAAAATTTAGATCTAATGTCTGGGTTATTTGACGAAGAATATAATATGGTGGCAACAGGCTCTTGTTTTAAAAACACATTAAGATGTCTTGCAGTAGACAGCAATTATCAAGGCGAAGGCTTGCTAAATAGTTTGATTTCAAATCTGATAACAGAGCAGTATAACAGAGGTAATAGTCATCTGTTTTTATACACTAAATATGATACTGCAAAGTTTTTTGGTGATCTAGGATTTTATAAAATTGCCGATGTTGAAAATGAAGTTGTGTTTATGGAGAATAAAAAGGCTGGCTTTAGCGATTATCTGCTAGAACTAAAAAAAGAAAGCGAAAGCATAATCAATGAGCCTTTAGATAAGAGAGTAGGAGCTATAGTGATGAATGCTAATCCATTCACATTAGGTCATCGATATCTTGTAGAGGAGGCAGCTTCAAAATGTGATATACTGCATTTGTTTGTGGTGTCCGAGGACAGCTCCATAGTTAGTTTTGAGGATAGATGGGAGCTTGTGAAGCAAGGTACATCGCATTTAAATAACATCATTTATCACCAAACTAAGAGCTATATGATATCCTCGGCAACCTTCCCATCTTATTTTCTTCGTGAGGCAACTAAAGTTATGAGAGCGCAAGCAAAGCTAGATATAGCAGTGTTTGCAAAAATAGCCCAAAGCCTTAACATAACAGATAGATTTGTTGGCGATGAGCCTTTTAGTAATGTAACAGGGATATATAACGAAGAGATGCAAAAAGGTTTATCTGAAAATAATATTGTAGTCCACATCATAAACAGAAAAGAAAATGATGAAACTCCAATTAGCGCCTCAAATGTTCGCAAAGCAATTCACGATGGTAACTGGGATTTAGTGAAAAAGTTAGTTCCTATCACCACTTTGAATTTTCTCGAATCTGAAAAAGGCAAAGTTTTGGTAGAAAAAATATCTAAATCTGATGATTTAATTCATCATTAAAGAGATTTATTTAAAAGAGCCAGTACAGTTTTGTATTGGCTCTTTGTGTTGAGGAAAAGACTATTATAATAAATTAACTTAGTGTATCTATCAAAGCTCATTAACTTTGTGAGGATAGCATTAAGCCTTAAAATACCACTTATGTAAATTTAAGTACCAGTTATAGAAAAGACTAGACTTTAAATAAAAATAAGTCTATAATAAATTTAGCATTTAAATATATAATAAAGGAGCATTAAAGTGAAAAATAACGAATTTAATCCAGTATTGTATTCTGAAAATGAAATGGAAGCAGTAGAAAAATACATAAGCGATGCTTTCGGAGATTTTGATAATGTGTTGCACGAAATTTTATCGCCAGATATTCATGTAGACATTGTTATAATTGAGCCTACACCTGAAAAAAACTATTATACTATAGTGACAATGGGAATGGGAGCATATAAAATGGAAGTTCCCGAGGAAATAAGTGAGTTTAGTCGTGTTGAGCTTTGTATCTATCTTCCAGCAGACTGGAAAGTAAATGAGCAAGATGAAAAGTGGTACTGGCCAATGAGATGGCTAAAAACGCTTGCAAGGCTTCCTATTAACAACAATACTTGGCTTGGATATTATCACACTGTTCCAAGCGGACAGCCATTTGCAGAGAATACAGAGCTGTCTGGTTTTATACTCGATACACCTGATAGCATTGCTGATGATAAAGATACATTCTGCACGCTACCAAATGGCGAGAAGGTGCATTTTTACACAATAGTTCCTCTTTATGAAGAAGAGATGTCCTTTAAGGTTGACAATGGGGGACAGGAGCTAATGGATAGGATTTATGATGCTGATAGTGAGTTCCCTCAATTAGTTGATTTAAATAGAGAGTCTGTTGTCGACGAGAGCGAAACTTTGGAAGGTGTTGTCGATGCAGCTTTTTATCATATACAATCCATTCATGAAAAAGGGCTTGAAATTGACGAACTTAATGCAGTTAATCACTTAGCCATCTATTTAAGGTGGTTCATAGAGAATGATTTAATGCATGAGAAGTTTAATGAGTATTATGGCGAGGTTGTTGATTTAGTTAAGAATAAGCATCCTGAATTTGATCTTCGTGTCTTCCTTCACCGCCAGTTTAACAGCAGACTATTTATATATTTCTTTAATGACATAGGAGCAAATTTTACAATGTTCTATTATGGTGGCGATGAGGGAAATCCTTATTTCCCTTCAGATATTGATAGTCATGCTATTTCATATTTTGGTGGCGAGCCTCCTGAAATGCAAGACGAAGAATATTTATTTGTTCCTTATGATGAGAAATATTATAATGGGATGAAGGTGTATATAGAAAAGGCGTATCAAAAATTTTTAAAAAATAAATAATTAAAGCGAGGAAAAGAAAATGAGCGAGAAACAAAGCAATATAGGCGGATTTATTGGATTTGTACTATTATCTAGCCAAGGATGGAACAAAGAAAAGTTAATCGAAGACCTAAAAAGCGATTGGAATTTAACGGCTAATGACGAGGCTGCTAGCGAAGAGGGCAAAGATATGATTTTTGCTGAGGTTGATGGCGCAAGACTAATCATCAGCTATATGGATTTTCCAGTGCCAAATGGCGAGGCTGAGCATTTTGCTGGTGCTAACTATATGTGGGAGGAAGCTGTTGAAGTGACATCCGCTCATAAGGCGCAAATACTAATCGCAGTTATGGGAGATGACAACGAAGCTGAAAGCATACTTAGCAGAGGTGCGACATTAGTTAAGGCAGCAAGCTCTGCTCTTAGCCAAGAAAATGCTGTTGCTGTATACACAGACGGAGCTGTACATCATCCAGCCTTTTATCAAGCATTTTCAAAAATGATAAATGATCAAGAATATCCTGTGTTTAACCTAGTCTGGTTTGGGTTATACAACACAGAAGAGAGAGCTGGAATTTATACATACGGCATGGAGAAGTTTGGCAAAGATGATATCGAAGTTTATGTAACTCCAGGAAGCGCTGATTTAAATGAAGTTAGAGATTTTGTTGCTTCTATGGTAGATTATGTTCTTACTAGCAACGTTGTACTTAAAGACGGCGAAACTATCGGCTTCTCTGCAGAACAAAAGCTTGCTATCACAAAGAGTGCTGGTATTGCGCTTGAAAACGAAACTATTAAAATTGAGTACCCAACTGGAAACTAATACAAAAACTGCACCAATGATTTTTTCACTGGTGCAGTTTATATTTTGAAACTTATTATGGAGATACCAGAACATCAACAAGTTCATAGCTTCCATATTCATCATTGCTTATGTGCGCCTTGCCTTCATACTTCCAAACCTCGCCTGAAGCTATATTTTCAATCACAGCACTAGCTGTTGTCAGTCTAACTCCTTCAGGATCATAAATAGCAAAAGTTAGTATTATAATTTCAATTTCGTCTTTGCTATTGTTTGTTAAGTTACCAATGATGTCAATGAATACTTCAGTGTCATCGGCAAGCTCTATTTCCTCAAGCTCAACAGTTACCTCGCCAAAGCTAAGATCGTTTTCACTAACTATCTCTTGCGCAGTATCGCTGGCTTCAAAAGGCAGCTCTACCTCGCTAGAGCAACCGACAAGCATTACCACCAAAATCAAAAATAACGCTAAAATCTTTTTCATATTGTACCTCGATAAGAATTTTTGTATCTACAGCTTTAATAGAGTGTTAATTAACAAGTTAAGTCTTGGCTCAATTGAGCTAATCTCAATATATTCATTCACACCATGTGAGCCGCCACCAACTGGCCCCATACCATCAAGCACAGGCACACCCATAGCGGAGATAAAGTTAGCATCAGAGCCGCCTCCAGTGCCAACAAAATCAAGCTCCATATTTAAATCCTTAGCAACTTCCTTAACAAGCTCAATAAGCTTTTCGGATTCAGGGCTCATATTCATTGGAGGGCGATGACCAGCCTTAATAGCTGTTGCCTTAATACCAACAGTTTTTGGGTTTTGAATAAGCTCCTCAATTTTACTTTCAACTCTGTCAATCTCGCTTGGGATTTTATATCTAAGGTCAACTTGCGCAGTGGCATGTTCAGCAACAACATTTGCAACAGTACCCCCAGAAACCACACCAACATTAAGCGTTGTTCCAATAACAAAGTCTGTTAGGCTATGTAGTTCAGTTATCCAGTGCGCAAGCTCATTTATAGCGCTAATTCCGCTTTTTGGATCAACTCCAGCATGAGCAGCCTTGCCAATAAGCTCTATATTATATTTCGCAAGCCCTTTTCTCTCTTTTACTAAAGCGCCATTTGGTCTCGCTGGCTCTAAAACAAAAGCTGCCTTTGAAACTTTTGATAGTTCAGTGATTTTAGGGTTTGAGTATGCTGAGCTAATTTCTTCATCACTATTTTGGAATACACAAATCGACTTTCCAGCAAGCTTATCATTTTTCACTAAATATTCAATAGCATAATACATAGATAGCAGCCCAGACTTCATATCTATGACACCAGGCCCATATGCCTTATCTCCATCAATTTTAAAGCTTCGAGCTTTTACTGTTCCTTCTGGGAAAACAGTATCCATATGACCAACTAAAAGCACATCATATTCACATTTATCGCTGTTAGTAACTTGAAGGCAAGGTCCAGCCTTTTCGCTAAACTGCAATAGCTCTGCCTTTAAGCCTAAAGCATTGTACTTATCCCTGAAAAATTCAGCCACTTTTTTCACACCCTCTGGTGTGTGGCTGCCACTATCGATGTTAACAAGATATTTAAGTTCCTCAAGATACTGCTCTTTGTTTAGATTGCTCATATGACCCTCCTAAAGTTAAATAAGTAATTTGTTGTAAATAAAGCAACTTGTATACATTATAGCAAATTCTAGCAATAATTCAAGTGTTTTTATAATCTTCTAGGTGAGTTATGATGAATTTTAGTGGAGAATATAACAAAAGAAGATGGCTAAAAGCATAACCCTTCGCCATCTTCTTTAATTTTTGTTAGCTCATAGGGAAGTTTTCCATTATCTTCTTTTCAAGCTTTCTTTTAAAGCTAAAGAAAGTCATCTCCTCTGCTTCAATATGCTCCACCATTATAGAATAAATTGAGTGCAAATTTGCGCCAAGCACATCGGTGAAGATTTGATCTCCAACCATAGCAACTTGATTTTTAGAAAGACCTAAAACTTTAATTGCTTTTTTATATCCAGTAGCCAAAGGCTTCATTCCCCTTGAAATAGCCTTAATACTAACTTTCTGAGCAAATGGCTCAATTCTTTCTAAGCTGTTGTTTGATAAAATAACCAGCTTAAAGTCAAGTGCTCTTGCTTCTTCAAGCCAATCTAAAACACATTTTCTAGGATGGGGGTTATTATGGGTTGTTAAAGTGTTGTCCACATCTAAAATAAGTCCTTTAATTCCCATAGCTTTTAAATCTGAAAGAGGAATATCCTCAGCTCGTCTATAATATCGTTTTGGGTATAATACTTTAAGCATATAATCCCTCCATAATTAAAATAAGAATGCGAAAAGCCGCCCATAACGGCGGCAATCTTCACACTTTTGACAAAGGCATCTGTCAATACACCTTAGATAGATTATTTAAACTTGCGCTTTCTAGCAGCTTCAGATTTCTTCTTACGCTTAACAGAAGGCTTCTCATAATGCTCTCTTTTACGAACTTCTTGCAGAACACCTGCTTTTGCACATTGTCTCTTAAATCTTCTAAGAGCGCTATCTAAAGATTCATTATCTTTAACTCTAATTTCTGACATTTACCTACCCTCCTCACGTCCAAGACAGGAGTATTTTTATCCATAATAGGATAACAAAAGTATTATACTAAAATATTCCTCTCTTGTCAATAGAATAAATAAGATAACTTAAAAAATATTTTCTAAGCCTTATTTTCTAAAATTTTGTTATAAACATGAACGTCTAGCTGATTGTAAGGGATGTTAATTCCGTTCTTATCAAACTCTAGCTTAACATTTTCAAGCATATGAAGGTTTAGGTCGTAGTAATCAGCCCAGTCTACCCATACTCTAGATACAATCTTTATGCTGCTGTCGCCATGTTCACACATACCAACATATATTTTATGCTCGCTGTCTTCAACAATTTTAGGGAATTTCTTTGCAACATTCATAATGATGTCTTTAGCTAGATAGTAATCATCATTGTAGCCAATACCAAACACTATATCAAGTCTTCTTAATGTTTCAGCAGAATGGTTGATAATCTTAGCTTGTGCCATAATATTGTTTGGAACTAATATCTTTTTGTTATCGTAGGTGAAAAGAGTTGTGTAAGCCATTTCAATGGAGTGTACACGTCCGTTGATGCCATCGCTCTCAATAAAATCGCCGCTAGAAAAAGGCTTAGTTACAATAATGATAAGCCCGCTTGTTAGGTTAGCGATATTATCCTTAACTGCAAGGGATACAGCAAGACCAATTGCAGAAGCAGAGGCAACAAGAGCTGTTGTTGGAACTTGTAGCATCTCAAGCACAATAATTCCCAAAAGCACAAGGCATACCACTCTAAATGACATTATAATAAATCTATGCAGTATAGGGTCGATTGTTGAATTCTTTAAGAACTCTTTTAGTCGCTTTTCTGCATAGAACACTAATAAAATTCCAGCAACAATAGCAATACAAGCGCCGACTGTTATTCTAATAAAGCTTCCTAGTAACACAGTATTGAATGCAGTTAGATTATCTAATACTAACATTAGAGAGATAACAGCACCAAAACCTATAATAGCATATTTAACACCGTTTATAAGAATTTTTTCTGCCTGCTGGGGAAGGATAACCTTTTGGAATATGCGCTTTAAAGCTTTTGTGATAATAAACGCTAACACAATGCTTATTACCATAGTTACTGCAACATAAATCGCTGTAGTTATTATTTCAAATAAACCGCCAGTGATCCATTTTGTTGCAAAGTTGAAAATTTGACTCATTTTTTGACTCCTTTAATTTTAAGATGAAGGTATTCTATCATAATATGTCAAAGATTTCAAGACACATAGAGTATATAATGTTATATTGTAGGCTGATTAAAATTATATGATACTCTAATAAGTAAATTATAATTGCTATTGAAGTTTAATAATAGATTTGGTATAATAAAACAAATAAAAACACATTGCTTTTATTAAAGCGATATAGCAGATACAAAAATGTGGAGGAAAATAATTTGAAATTTGGCCCAGCTGGTAATTCTGATAGTTTTAAAGGAAAAAGTATATTAGATGTACCATTATATTTAAGCGGTTTAGGGCTTGATACATATGAGTATCAGGCTGGAAGAGGAGTTAAGATAGGGAAGGACTCTGCCACTAATTTTGGCAAGAAAGCTTCTGAACATAATATATCCCTCTCAATACATGCACCTTATTATATATCTTTATCTAGCGAAGAAGAGGCTAAGAGGGTTGCGTCGGTTGATTATATAATGCAGTCTGCAAAGGCTATTAGCTATATGGGTGGAGATAGGGTTATAATACACGCTGGCTCTGCCTCAAAAATGAGCAGAGAAGAGGCGATAAAGCTCGCTGGAGAAACTTTAGAAAAAGCGACTATAGCTGTTGATAACGAAGGACTAAATGATATTTGGCTTTGTCCTGAGCTTATGGGTAAGATAAATCAGCTCGGTAACTTAGAGGAAATAATAGAGCTTTGCAAAAACAATGAAAGGCTTCTTCCTTGTATTGATTTTGGGCATCTAAATAGTAGAACAGGCGGAAGCCTTTTAGATACATCTGCTTTTAGAGATGTATTTAATAAGCTTAAGAATGGTATTGGTGCTGAGAGATTAAATCTTCTTCATATACATTTTTCTAAAATTGAATATACTACAAAAGGCGGAGAAAAGAAGCATCTAACTTTTGAGGACGAAGTATATGGGCCAGATTATAGGTTAATGTGCGATATGCTTTTTGAGTTTGGTGTTAAAGAGGGAAGAGTTATTTGCGAATCTGCTGGTACACAAGCAGAGGATGCGAGGACTATGAAGCAATATTTTCAAACACTTAAATAAAATTATTAAATTTGTTTAGGTGAAATAATAAAAATGAGCGAGGTAAATAACAATGATTTCAAAAATTGATACACTAAAATCAAAACTTCCATCAGACATAGATGCAGTGTTAATTGTTGGTGGAATAAACCGAAGATATTTTACAGGTCTTCGTTCTAGCGCTGGAACTGTTGTAATAACAAAAGAAAAGAGCTATCTAATAGCAGATTTTCGTTATATTGAGCTTGCAAAAAAGACAGCGAGAGATGTTGAGGTAATACTTCAAGACAAGCTATCAGAGCAACTAAAAGAAATATTTGCAAAGCATAACGTCAAGACAGTTGGTGTTGAAACTAGCTATATGACAATGAAGGAATATTTAGGCTTTAAGTCTATGCTTCCAGAACAAGAGATAGTTATGGATAGCAGAGTTGATAAAGTTATATGGGAGCTAAGAAAATATAAGACTAAAGATGAGTTTGAAATCATGCAGACTGCCCAAAAGCTCGCAGACAAAACTTTTAGCCATATTCTAAACTTCATTAAGGAAGGCAGAACCGAGATTGAAATTGCACTTGAGGTTGATAGATATAGCAGATTAAATGGTTCAGAAGCTCCATCTTTTTCAACGATTGCAGTTGGTGGCGTTAAATCTTCCCTTCCGCATGGTGTGCCTGGAGATTATGCACTACAAAAAGGCGATTTTTTCACTTTAGACTTCGGTGTTACAATTGATGGTTATGTGTCTGATATGACAAGAACTGTTGCTATTGGCGAGTGTAGTGATGAAAAGAGAAGAGTTTATGAAACTGTTCTAAAAGCTCAACAAGCTTCTTTTGATGCAATAAAGCTTGGTGGTAAATGCTCAGATGTTGATAAAGCAGCTAGAGATTTAATCTACTCAGCGGGATATGAGGGCTGTTTTGGCCATGGTTTAGGTCATGGGCTTGGCATGCAAGTGCATGAAGATCCTCGATTTAGCGCTGTGTCACAAGACATCGTTGAGCCTGGTATTGTGATGAGCGTTGAGCCTGGCATTTACTTAGAGGGCAAGTTTGGTTGCCGAATTGAGGATGTAGTTTATGTGACAGAAACAGGTTTTATTAACCTAACTGGCTCTAAAAAAGAGCTAATCATATTATAAAGGCATTAAATTTTGCAAAAACTATTGCAAAATCTTTAAAGTTAGGTTATTATAAAGTGAGTTAATATAAAGTCTTAGGAGGATAAATAAATGATAGTAGCTGGCGATTTTAGAAACGGCGTAACTTTTGATAGGGATGGTTCTGTATTTCAGATTATAGAGTTCCAACACGTTAAACCTGGTAAGGGTGCTGCCTTTGTTAGAACAAAGCTAAGAAATGTAATTACTGGAGCTGTAACAGAGGAAACTTTTAACCCAACTGATAAATTCCCAACAGCATTTGTTGAGAGAAGAGATATGCAGTACTTATATCAAGATGGCGATTTATACTACTTCATGGATAATGAAAGCTATGAGAATATGCCAATTGGTTCTGACAAGCTAGGCGATAGCTTCCGTTTTGTTAAGGAGAACACTGATGTTAAGGTTCTTTCTTATAAGGGCAATGTATTTGGTGTTGAACCACCACTATTCGTTAACCTTGAAGTAACAACAACAGATCCAGGATTTAAAGGCAATACTGCAACAAATACTCTAAAGCCTGCAACTCTTGAAACTGGTGCAGAAGTTAGAGTTCCTCTATTCATTGAAGAGGGCGATGTTATTAAGGTTGATACAAGAACTCGCGAGTACATGGAAAGAGCTTAGGCTTTTGGTGCTTAAAGTTTTATGTAAATGGGCATATAACTGCTTTTAGCGTTATATAGATTTTAAAAATTGTTAGGAGGGCGGCCAATATGATGACTACTAGTGAAAAAGTTGCATACTTAAAGGGTCTTGCAGATGGTCTAGTTATTGACACAGAAACTAAGGAAGGTAAGCTAATTAAGGCTATCATTGATGTTTTAGAGGAAATGGCTTATGAGCTTTCCGATGTTCAAGATGATCTAAGCGATTTAACTGAACAAGTTGAGCTTATTGATGAGGATCTTGACACACTTGAAGAAGATTATTATGATCTAGTTGATGAGGACGAAGATGAGTGTGGATGTGGTTGCGGTTGCGACGATGAGGACGATGGTCCTTTATATGAAGTAACTTGTGCAAACTGCAACGATACTGTATATCTTGATGAAGATATGCTTGATCTAGGTTCAATCAATTGTCCTGGTTGTGGCGAGCTTTTAGAGTTCGTTCTAGACGAAGATGAAACTGAAGAATAATTTAAACTAAAACTTTGATTAGCCATAGGTGTATTCCTGTGGCTTTTCTTTTATAAAAATAAGTAATAGAGGAGAAGTTTCAATATGAAAAAAATAACTGCTGAGAGCCTATATGAATTTAAGTTTCCTTCTAATGTTAGTTTTTCTCCAAATGGAGAAAAGCTTGCTTATCTTGTTTATAGTATTGATAAGGAACAGAACTCTTATGTTTCGGATATATATTTAGTGTCTGATGATAAAACTAAAAGAATGACAGCTAGTGGCGATGCTAAGTCATTGATTTGGGAGAGCGAAGAGAAGATATTATTCACAGCTCTTAGAGATAAAAAACATAAAGAGATGAAGGAGAAAGGCGAGGAGATAACTGCCTTTTATTCTCTGCCAACCGATGGCGGCGAGTCTTCTTTAGCGTTTACAATACCTCTAAATGTAACTAAGATGGTGAAGTACAGCGAAGATATATATATATTAACAGCAGTGCAGGATAACTTCAAATCAACAGCTAAAAAAGATGATGGCGATTACTTTGAATTTACAGAGCTGCCTTTTAGGTTTGATGGCATGGGAGTTGTTAATGGAAAGCGCTCTCGTTTATATATATATAACAGCAAAACTAATGAGCTGAAAGCTATAACTGATCCTTTCTTTAATGTTAGTGACTTTTCTTTTAGCGATGACTATTTGCTATACTCTGGATACGAATACACAGAGGTTAAAGGCATAAAAAATGGTTTATATCTATATGATATAAAGAGCGGCGATATTAAGACTTTAATACCACAAGATGAAATTAAAATAGGCTTTGCTGCTATTTTAGGGGATAACACAATTCTTGCGACTTTAACTGACATGAAGGAGTTTGGTGTTAATCAATTTGGCGATTTCTTTAAAATAAGCTTAGATGGCAAGAGAGAAAAGATAGCTTCTCATGATGCATCTGTTGGCGGAGGCTCTGTTAATAGCGATGCTAAGTATGGCGGCGGAAAGACATATGTAACAACTGATGACAAGCTATATTTTATCACAACAAAAGGTAATTATAGCTATCTCTTAAGCATAGATAACAGGGGAAATATTAGCGATAAACTAACGCCGAATGGCTCAATAGATGCTGTGGATGTTAGGGGGGATAAAATAGCCTCTGTTATGATGTGTGAACAGAAGCTTTGTGAGGTGTATGTTAATAATGTTGTGGTTTCAACTCACAATGATGAGTTTTCTAACACACATAATGCGATAAAGCCGGAGGAGATATCTGTTAGCTGCAAGGATGGTTACACAATAACAGGCTATGTAATGAAGCCAGCAAATTACCAAAAAGGCAAAAAATATCCAGCCATATTGAACATTCATGGAGGACCTCGCACAGTGTATTCTGATGTGTTTTTGCATGAGATGCAGGTGTGGGCTAATGAAGGATACTTTGTGCTTTACTCAAACCCTATTGGTTCTGATGGAAGAGGGAATTTATTTGGAGATATAAATGGTCATTATGGCGATACTGATTATGCTGAGTTGATGGAGTTTGTTGACTATGTTTTAGCTGAGTATAGTGATATTGATGAGGAGAATGTCGGCATCACTGGAGGCAGCTATGGTGGCTTTATGACTAACTGGGCTATTGGTCATACAAATCGCTTTAAGGCGGCAGCTACTCAACGTTCAATATCCAACTTCATTAACTATGAGGGGGTTAGCGATATAGGCTATTACTTCAATTATGATATGATGGCTGCTGAAATTCATGGCGATATTTGTTCTGTGTGGAATCAATCACCTTTAAAATATGCGCAAAACATCAAAACCCCAACGCTATTCATACATTCCTCAGAGGATCATCGTTGTCGTTATGATGATAGCATTCAGCTTTTCTCAATACTAAAAAGAAACGCAGTTCCTGCTAAGTATGTGTTGTTTAATGGGGAGAGCCATGGTTTGTCAAGGATTGGTAAGCCTCTTAATAGACTAAAAAGACTTAATTCAATCACTGCTTGGTTCAATGACTACTTGAAATAGAGCGACTGATACAAATACACTAAACAAATGCAATAAATTAAGCATTTTACCGAAATAATAGTATCAAATATTGACAATTAGAGGTAAATGGTATATTATATAAGTTAATACACAAAAAATTTAACCATTAAAGGAGAAAATAATGGCAATTCATATTATTGCAGATAGTACATCTGACATTACTCAAAAAGAAGCCGCACAGCTTGGAATTGATATTCTGCCACTTAGTGTTATATTTGGCGATGAAACTTTCCTTGACGGCGTTGATATGACAAATGTGGAGTTTTATCAAAGACTTGAAATAGATAAAAATCACCCAACAACAAGCCAAGTTACAATTGGTGCGTTTGCAGAGCTGTTTGCAAGCGATAAGTTTTCTGAGGAGGATGATATTATTGTCATCACACTTGCTGAAAAGCTTAGCGGAACTTATCAATCAGCTGTCATTGCTAAGGAAGGCATCCAAAATCGCAGAATACATCTAATTGATAGCGCTAGCGCAACATCAGGCATTGCTTTACTTGTTAGAAGAGCTATTCAAATGAAAGATGAAGGCAAGACTGCTGAGGAGATTATAACTGAAATTGAAGAGCTTAAGGGTCGAGTGCGCATTTATGCTGCTCCATCAAACTTAAAGTCACTATATAAAGGTGGCAGACTTTCTGGAACTGGCGCTGTTGCTGGTACGCTGTTAGGCATTAAGCCTGTTATATCTGTTAAAGACGGTGTAGTTAGCGTTGTTTCAAAGCCTAGAGGTTCTAAGCAAGCGTTTAAGTACATCGCTGATAGACTTCATGCAGAGGGCGTTATGGCTGGAACTGATGTTATCTTCTTGCATGGAGATGCTAAGGATGTAGTCGAGGGGCTTGTCGGAGAAGTTAAGGCGAACATTGGCGATATCACAGTTAAGGATTCTATTATTGGGCCTGTAATTGGCGTGCATATTGGAAAAGGCGCTTGTGGTGTTGCGTTTATAGCTGAAAGAAATATCTAATACCAACTCTTGTTTGCTTCGAGGGCAAATTAAGAGGATGCAAAATCATTAAATTGCTCTCGAAATTATAATAAGGTGGAAGTTAAAATGAATAAGCGTGAAAACACTGCTGTGTCAATATATAATGACTTAAGGCAAAAAATCATACATTTGGAGTATAAGCCGGGCGAGATTTTAAACGAAACGCAGCTTGCAGAGCTATACCTAGTAAGCCGAACTCCTGTTAGAGAGGCTTTACACAGGCTAAAATATGATGGGTTAATTCAGATTTTCCCTAAAATAGGCGCGCAAGTTGTGCAGATTGATTTGCAATACTTAAAAAAGTCTTTTGATGTTAAGAAGGCTCTTGACTCTCTTGCTATGCGACTTGCAATTGATAACTCCAACAAAGAAGATTTAGAGAGCTTAAAGGAGCTTGTTGAGGAGTATGGCAGAAATTTAGAAAATTTATCTAAGCTAGTCATGCTTGATGCGGCTTTTCACCATAAGATAGCTCAAATGGCTAACAATGAAGTGCTTGATGAAACTCTTGATACAATTCAGTCGCATTTAATACGTCTTTGGTATTATACTGGGATAGGGAATGGTGTGTTTGAGCAGTTTTATGGCGACTTTAAAGAGATGATTAGGGCGATTGAAGAAAAGGACTATCAGCTAGCTGAAAAGCTTGCTGTTGCCCATGTTGACGTTTATCACCAAAAACTAAAAGAAAAATTTATATAAGCAAATCTAAAAGCCCTGCCGAAAAATCGACAGGGCTTTTTTGCGTTTTAAACTATGAGCCAGCCACCATTGGAACAGAAATTGGTGTTGTGCTTGGAAGCGGCGCTGGGGCAAAACCAAAAGCAAGCTCGCTCTTTTGTGCGATTTCAATTGCTTTTTCGTGAATGCCAAGATATTCGGCGATAGCGCAATAGGTGTCTACCATATTAACCACAAATGATTCGTTGTATTTTGGGATGCTGAAAAGTGTCAGCGGCCACATATGCTTTTCAATAATATCGCATTCAACTTCTGATAGCTCAAATTTTGACTTTGCGTTTTCTAGCGCCATTTTTGGATGGCAAAACAACCTTTTCGCTCTTTGAGTTATCTTTCCGTTAAGCTTGCATAAATGAAGATCGTGAAGAAGACCAGCTCTTGCTGCTGCTCTGCTATCAAGACCTAATTTTTTGCAGATGACAAAACTTGTGAATGCAACATATATGCTATGCTCAAAACAACTAACTCCATCGGAGTGTTGCGGCATATCTTTTAACGACTGAACCATAGGGTCGCTAATTAAATCAGCAACTATCTTGGAAAATTCGTACTCTAAACTTAAATCTAATACCAAAACTTATTGACCCTTTCTTTGAAATAAATGATATAAATTACTTTAATAATACTTTTTTGTGACATTGTCACACTATATTTAGTATATCATACAAGTATAACAAATGTAAAGAGGTTTTTTTATAAAATTTGCTTGTAATTTTTAACAATTGTGCATTGTTCTGTATTTTAAAAGGCTGATTTATAAAAAATGTCGCTTGACCAAGTGCTTATATTGTTGTCAATTACAAAACCATATGCTCCAAAATTCAGGGATATGGCTTGTCATTGTCTGTGTTCTTTATTATCCAACAAAACATTAAATGCACCCATCTCCAACACAACATTTACATCAATCCCCCCACAACCTCATCAAATAAAATACCAATACCAACCAATGTTATATTCATTTCATTAACAAACTATTACTATTTAAAATTTTTTCGATTTTTTTCAAAAAAACGCTTAAGTTCTATTAAAGCTCGCCGATATAGTAAACAGCGAAGGGTAGAAACCTACTTTTCCGTTATCGCTTTTCATTGAGAGCCCGATATGGAGAGCAAAAATTTAGAGGTGGGGAAAAAGGACTTTCCCCTAAATATGATGAAAATTTCAGGGAGGAAATTTTAAATGCGTATTCAACATAATATTACAGCGCTAAACGCGCACAGAAACCTAACTAATAATAACTCTTCTGTTGCTAAGTCACTAGAGAAACTATCCTCTGGTTACAGAATCAACAGAGCTGGCGACGATGCTGCTGGTCTAGCTATCTCCGAGAAGATGAGAGCTCAAATCACTGGTCTTGAAACTGCTCAAAAGAATGCTAACGACGGTATCTCCCTTGTTCAAACTGCTGAGGGCGCTCTAACAGAAGTTCACTCCATGCTAAACAGAATGGTTGAGCTTGCTACTCAATCCGCTAACGGTACTTATGCTGTTGAAGATAGAGCTAACCTACAAGCTGAAATCAATTCTCTAAACGAAGAAATCAACAGAATCGCTGAAACTACTAACTTCAATGGTATCAACCTACTTGATGGTAGTTTAGCTGGTGCTAAAACTACTCAAGGTGGCTCTATAGCAATGGATATTCTACCTGACGCAGCAACTCCAACTGCTGGAACTAATACTATTTACAGCAAGCCAGAAGTAGAAGCTAGTAAGACTTCTTTCTCTGTAGATCTTGAAGGTCTGTCATACACTAGTGCTGATGCTGATGATACATTTACTTTAAATGTTGGCGGAGCTGCTATTGAAACAGCTGCTTTAGGTGCAGCGGGTACTGTTTCAAATGCTGGTACACTTGCTACTGCAGTTATGGCGAAAATTACAGGTACTGGTGTTGGTACTGCTACTGGTGGTACTGGAGCTGTAGCTGGTGAAGTTGCGATTGGTGGTGTTGCTTATACAGTAGCACAAGAAGGTAGCAAATTAACTTTCACAATGAAAGAAAATCCAACTACTGCTTCACAACTAAAGGGTAACTTTGATGTTACAACAACAGCTACAACTACTGCAAATATTAGTGGTAGTATAAATGCTGGTACTCAAGTAATATCTGAGGGTAATCTTGCAAGCTCTGGATTAGCAAACACAGAAGTTTCAATGACTACTGATCATTTCGTTGATGGTGCTACTATCACAATTGGTTCTGAAACTTATACAGTTAAGCTTGGAGCTGATAGCACAGCAACTGGTGATAAGATTATTGATTTAACTGATAAGAACTGAAGTTGCTAAAAATAATAAAGACTTTACTGTAGGTCAAGGTGCTACTGCTGGTAATCTTACTCTTCAACAAAAGGTTGGATCTACTTTAGATCTATCTGATAGAGCTAAGTTCCAAGCACAAATCTCTGCTCATACAAACAACACTTCTACAGATATGTCCCTATCTCTACAAGTTGGTGATACAGCAGAAGATTACCAAAAGGTTAAAGTTGCTGTTGGTTAGGCATAAGCACTATCGACATCACAACTGAGGCTGGTGCTGAGGAAGCTATTGAGAACATCAAGGCTGCTATAACAACTGTTTCCTCAACACGTGGTGATCTAGGTGCTATCCAAAACAGACTTGAGCACACAATCAACAACCTTGGTGTAACAACTGAAAACCTAACAGCTGCTGAGTCCCGTATCCGTGACGTTGACATGGCTGCAGAGATGATGTCTTACACTAAGAACAACATCCTTGTTCAAGCTTCCCAAGCTATGCTTGCTCAAGCTAACCAAGTTCCTCAAGGCGTTCTACAACTTCTACAATAATTTAAACATTATTAAAAAAGTTGCCAAAACGGCTTAAAACATAATTTATCCTCCCCCAAGGGCTCTGGGGGAGGATTTTTTGTTGGTTTTTGAGGTGTGTAAAATAATAAATGTTATATGATGGTTTACACATCGCCCCAAAACATAACGCACAAAACCACAAACAATCAACAAATGTTGTAG
>CAYJEV010000017.1:1260-26845 GCA_964369265.1 uncultured Oscillospiraceae bacterium | reverse complement strand
CAAAGGGGCAGCCATTTGATGCTGAAATTTTTTGAAAAAAATTTAGCAAAACTTTATGTAAGCCTAGCGGAACACTGTAAGTTTACTGCGAAATCCCTTAGTCATTCACCATTAGTCATTAGCTAATTAGAGGGTTTTCTTTTTCCAAAACGAAAAGTAAGTTGACAAAGAAGCAGTTTTCAACTATAGTTTTAATAAGAGAGGACGTGCATCTATGAAAACAATTTTACTAGCTATTAACTCAAAATATCTGCATACCAACCCAGCAGTTAGATATATTAAAGAATATGTAAACAACAATGACATTACAATCAAAGAATTTACCATCAATCAAAGGCTTTCCTTTATTGTTGATGAGCTTATTTTAGAAAAACCAAAACGCATCATCATTTCAACTTACATCTGGAACCTAAACTATGCAACCTCAATCGCCAATATAATAAAGCGAATAGATAGTAGCATTGAAATAGCTGTCGGCGGCCCACAGGTTAGCTACCATCCAAAGCGTTTTCTTTCCGAAAACCCTGCTATAGATTTTGTCATTGTTGGAGAGGGAGAAGAAGCTGTTAAGGAGCTTATGCACTGTGGTAAAATCAGCGAGATTGACGGCTTAGTCTATAGAGATGGCGATAATATTATTGAAAATAAAAAAAGAGAAGCCTTCAATATGTCAAAGCTTCCTTTTGCCTACCCTGATATTGCAGAGCTTAATGATAGAATTTTATACTTTGAAAGCACAAGAGGCTGCCCCTTTAAATGCAGTTACTGCCTCTCCTCTGTTACAGGAGGGGTTAGATATATGCCTCTTGAAAGTGTATTCAATCAGCTTGATATTTTTATCAGCCATAAGGTTAAGCAGGTTAAGTTTGTCGATAGGACTTTTAACTGCTCTAAAAAACATGCCCTTGCTATTTGGCAATATCTAAAAGAAAATGACAACGGCGTTACTAACTTCCATTTTGAAATTTCAGCCGATTTAATCGACGATGAAACCTTAGAGTTCTTATCCACTGTTAGAAAAGAACTGTTTCAGTTTGAGATTGGTGTGCAGTCAACCAACAAAGATACTTTAAAAGCAATCAATAGAAATGTTAAGAATGATAAGGTGTTTTATGTTAGCAGAGAGATTAAAAAGTTTGGCAACATACACAGACATCTAGACTTAATCGTCGGCTTGCCACTAGAAGACATACAGTCTTTTGAAAATAGCTTCAATGAGGTGTATTTTGAAGCGCCTGAGCAGCTGCAATTAGGCTTTTTAAAGGTGCTCGAAGGTTCTATACTAGAAACAGAAACTCAGCCTTATGGGATTGTACACAGCCCTTATCCTCCTTTTGAAGTCCTAAAAACAAACCACCTTTCCTATGAAGACATTCTAACACTAAAAAAAGTCGAGGATATGGTGGATAGATATTATAACAGCGGAAGATTTACACACACTCTAGCTTCGCTTACAGAAGGCTTAAAATCGCCATACAGCTATTTTAAAAGCTTAGGTGAGTTATTTTACCAAAAGCGTTATCATCACACCCCAGTCCCAAAGGAGCGTTTACATAGCTTTTTGCGCGAGCACTATAATCTCAAACAAGGCGCTGACTATTCAGACCTTCAAAAAGAGCTTGCTTTATTTGACATTTGCTTGCACGAAAAGCCGAATAAAATTCCTGACTGGATTGATTATAGTTGGCGAAATGAGTATAAGGATGTTGTTACTAACTTTTTCTTAACTGAGGGCAACATCGATAAATACCTCCCTCATTTTGCAAATGAAAACCCAAAACGAGTTGCACGTTTGGCGCATATCCAAGTCTTTTCCTATAATCCTATCACAAAGCAAAAAGAAACTACGTTTATATTGTTCGATTATGAGAATAGAGATTTACTGGGAAATGCAATATTTCATATCTGCAATTTAAAATAAATAAACAAAAAAGAGCTGATGCGATTTGCATTAGCTCTTTAAATATTGGCTTTTAATTAGTCAGTAACGTATGGTAGAAGAGCAACGTGTCTAGCTCTTTTAACAGCAGTAGTCATTTGACGTTGGTGGTAAGCACAAGTACCAGTTACACGACGAGGAACGATTTTGCCTCTCTCAGAAAGGTATCTTCTTAGACGAGGAACGTCCTTGTAGTCAATTGTTTCGTTTCTATCGATACAGAATGCGCAAGGTTTTTTTCTGCCCTTACGGATTGGTCTGCCGCCTTTATCATTATTTCTTTCCATTGTATAAGCCTCCTTCATTACATTTTTGTAGAGTTAGTTAAAATGGTAGGTCATCTTCATCGCTAGGAATCATCTGAAAATCTTCGTTTGAACCGCTAGAATAACTGCTCGCTTGAGCTGGTTGTTTCTTTGGTGCAGCTTGATATTCAGAAGGCATAGGAGAATAACCTCCCTCATCATATGGGTTGCGATTTGACTGGCTTTCATTTCTTGAACCAGTGAAATGCACGTTGTCGGCAAAAATTTCTGTGACATATCTCTTGCCACTTCCATCTTTAGCTTCGTAATTACGAACTCGAATAGAACCCTCAACAAGAATCATACTGCCTTTTTTGAAATACTTGCAGATAAATTCTGCTGTATTTCTCCAAGCCACTATTGGAAGAAAGTCAGTTTGACGTTCTTGATCTTTTCCTGTATAGCTTCTATCAACTGCAATTGTAAAAGTTGTAGTTGAAATACCACTTTGAGTTGTACGAAGCTCAGGATCTGCCACAAGTCTTCCCATCAATATTGCTCTGTTCATGTCTATTCACTCCTTTTAATTACTTTACAACAACTAATGAGCGAAGAACACCGTCAGTGATCTTGTAAACACGCTCAAGCTCAGTGATGAAATTTGGTGCGGAAGTAAACTCTACAAGCATGTAGTAACCTTCAGCCTCGTCATTGATTGGGTAAGCAAGTCTTCTCTTGCCCCAGTCGTCGATATTCGTGATTGTTCCGTTCTCTTCGATAAGGTTCTTGAACTTTGCAATTGTATTTGCAAGACCTTCCTCACCAAGTGTTAGGCTGAATATCGCCACGTTCTCGTAATTAGCAGTAGTTTTTGCCATCTAAAACACCTCCTTCTGGACTATTGACCCTCTGCTTTTGCAAAGAGTAAGGAATACGCCTCTTATGGGCGTAACATTAATATTATATCAAATTTAAGATAGCTTGTCAAGCACTAAATTTCAAATCCTAGCAGCTCCCAAAGCTTTTTTTCATCGTTATTCAAAACCCTATTTTCTGGCACTCCCATTTCTTCCAAAAGCGACCTAACTCGCTCAAAATTGCCAACAGCTGTTGCAAAGTGCGCATCTGTGCCTATTATCATCATTGTGTCATTTCTTAGGCAGGCTAATATAAGCTCTTTCATAGCTTCCTTGCCATTTTGCCTAAAACCGTTTGGAGAAAGAGAGCTTTCGTTTAATTCTAGCGCAACTCCTTTTTCTGTTGCAGCTTTTGCAATTCTATCAAAATCTTTGTTATATCTCGCATCTTCTGGATGCCCTATTATCTTAACTAATGGATGATCCATCGCCTTTATATAAGCGTTTGTTATTTCTTCTCTATCTTCGCTATAATATACTATTGTGTGCAAAGAGGCAATAGCATAATCTAAATCTGGGCATCTAGCATCAAATGGAATATCAACTGTTCCGTCTTTGTCTAGTATGTTCGCCTCAATTCCCCTTAAAATCTTAACTCCTGATACCTCTCTTGGAACTACCCTCTGGTTATAAAAGTGAGCAATTGAGGTTGTCATTGGCATTTCAGGAGCATGATCAGAAGTTCCCATAATTTTAAGGCCAGCCTTTTTAGCGCATTCTATATTCTCTAGCAGTGTTGAATAAGCGTGTGTGCTGGCAATGGTATGTGTGTGTAAATCAAATAACATTTCGCTTCACCTCTTTTTTAAAAAATATAAGCTTGCGTGACTTTCGCCACGCAAGCTTTAATGATTATATTAGCTCAATGATAGCCATCTCTGCAGCATCGCCACGACGAGGACCAATCTTGATTATTCTAGTGTAACCACCATTTTTCTCCTTGTATTTAGGAGCAATGTCATCTATTACTTTCTTAGCAACAGTCTCTTTTGTTACAAAAGAAAATACTTGACGCTTTGAATGTAGATCTTCGTTCTTAGCAATGGTGATGATCTTCTCAGCAGCTGAACGAACCTCTTTGGCTCTTGTAACTGTTGTTTCGATCTTGCCATTCTCGCATAGATATGTTACCATCGCACGAAGCATAGCCATTCTATGATCGGTCTTACGACCGAGTTTTCTGGAACCTGCCATTGTAATTCACTCCTTTGTGATTTAGTTATTCCTCTCCGTTGTTGAGGTCAAGACCTAGAGAGTGTAGCTTTGCTAACACTTCTTCGTGAGATTTCTTTCCTAGATTTCTCACCTTCATCATTTCCTCAGAGGACTTGTTGACTAGGTCACCTACGGTGTCAACACCCGCACGTTTTAAACAGTTGAACGCTCTTACAGATAGGTCAAGCTCTTCAATCGTCATCTCAAGAACTTTCTCTTTACCACTATCTTCCTTTTTCTCTATGATATCATCAGAAGATGTGTCCTCAGAGAGTTGGGCAAAATGGTTGAGTTGTCTATTGAGGATCTTGGCCGCCAGACTCACAGCCTCTTTAGCAGAGATTGTGCCATCTGTTGTTACCTCTAGGGTAAGCTTGTCATAGTCGGTAATCTGTCCAACTCTTGTATTAGTTACTTCATGATTTACTTTAAGAACCGGTGTGTAGATGCTATCTACAGTAATAAGTCCTATAGGAGGCATTTCGTCATACTCTGTCTTCTTATTTCTATCAGCAGAAATATAACCTTGTCCTCTCTTGAGGGTAATTTCCATAGTTAGCTTGCCATTCTCACCCAGAGTAGCAATGTACATATCCGGATCAAGTATCTCAACATCGGAATCGCAAATAATACTACCAGCAGTTACAACACCAGCACCTTCAGCTTCAATACGAACTATCTTATGCTCATTTGTGTGTAATTTTGCTTTTAGTCCCTTAATGTTAAGGATTATTTCGGTTACGTCCTCTCGAACACCCTCAATAGTGGAGAATTCATGATCAATGCCTGTTATTTTAACAGATATTGGAGCAACACCAGGAAGAGATGATAGTAAAACACGTCTTAAGCTGTTGCCTAAAGTGTTACCAAATCCTCTATCAAGCGGCTCTGCGACAAATCTTCCAAAACGTCCATCTTCGGTTGCTTCTAAAGTTTCGATTCTTGGCTCGATAATATTTACCACAATTTACCCTCCTTTTTTTGGCAATGCATACGCCATTATTGGAAAAATCACCACTGCGACTACTACTTGGAGTATAGCTCGACGATTAGATGTTCCTCAACCTCGAAATCAATATCATCACGTTGAGGCATAGCCTTAACAGTTGATAGTAGAGAATTTTGAGAACGCTCTAACCACTTTGGTAGTGTTACCATTGGTGCATTTTCGCCTAATAGGCCTTTGAACTTTACACTTTGACGGCTCTTCTCGCAAACTTCGATTACATCGCCAACCTTAACTAAGTAAGAAGGAATGTCTACTTTTTGTCCGTTTACTGTAAAGTGACCGTGGTTTACTAGCTGACGAGCATCACGGCGAGTTGTTGAAAAACCTGAACGATATACAACATTATCAAGACGACGCTCAATCATAGTAAGTAGGTTTTCACCTGTGATACCAGCCATGTTAGTAGCCTTTTCGTAGTACATACGGAATTGCTTTTCCATTACACCGTAGATAAATTTAACTTTTTGCTTCTCATTTAACTGAATAGCATATTCGCTTTGTTTTCTACGAGTTTTGCCTTTTGGGTTACGGTTAGTTGTTTTCTTAGCATAACCCATAACAGCTGGGGAAATGTTAAGTGTTTTACAACGCTTAGCAATAGGTTGCATATTTTTACCCATGTTATGAAATCCTCCTTATAATTATACGCGACGACGCTTTGGTGGGCGGCATCCGTTATGAGGGATTGGAGTAACGTCCTTGATCATAGTTACCTCAAGTCCAGCACCTTGTAGCGCTCTGATAGCTGCCTCACGACCAGCACCAGGTCCTTTAACAAATACTTCTACTGTTTTTAGACCGTGTTCCATAGCTGCTTTTGCCGCTGTTTCAGCTGCACTTTGAGCTGCGAAAGGAGTTGACTTTCTTGAGCCACGGAAACCTAGACCACCAGCTGATGCCCAAGATAGAGCATTTCCCTGAGTGTCAGTGATTGTAACAATCGTATTGTTGAATGTGGACTGGATATGTGCCGCACCACGCTCAATGTTTTTTCTCTCACGGCGTCTAGTACGTGTAGCAACTGCCTTCTTGTTATTCTGCTTTGCCATCCTTATCCCTCCTTATTTCTTCTTATTAGCAATTGTCTTCTTTGGACCCTTGCGTGTTCTAGCATTCGTCTTAGTTCTTTGACCTCTTACAGGTAGACCCTTTCTATGACGAACACCACGGTAACAACCGATTTCCACTAAACGCTTAATGTTTAGGGAAACCTCTCTGCGAAGATCGCCTTCAACAGCTAGGTTCTTATCAATGTATTCACGAATTAAAGCTGCTTCTTCTTCAGTTAATGCTTTAACGCGTGTATCTGGATTGATACCGGTTGCGTTTAGAATGTCGGTAGCGGTCTTTTGACCGATTCCGTATACATAAGTTAATGCTATTTCAAGACGCTTCTCTCTAGGAAGGTCTATACCAGCTATACGAGCCATTCTTTGTACACCTCCAAAATTATGCTCTGGGATTTCTCCCTATTCCTCTTTTTGGGAATATTTATAAGTTAGCCCTGACGTTGTTTGTGCTTTGGGTTATCGCAGATTACCATGATTCTGCCCTTACGCTTAATAACCTTGCACTTTTCGCACATTGGCTTAACTGAAGGTCTTACTTTCATCTTTTAGTACCTCCTCAATTTGCCTACTACTTAGATCTCCAAGTAATTCTTCCTTTTGTTAGGTCATATGGTGATATTTCAACCGTTACCTTATCGCCTGGAAGGATTCGTATGAAGTTCATACGAAGCTTACCTGAAATGTGTGCCAGAATCTTATGCCCGCCCTGTATCTCAACGATAAACTGAGCGTTGGGTAGCGATTCTTGTACTACCCCTTCTATTTCGATTACATCATCCTTAGCCAAGGTAGCAACCTCCTTTTTAGATGGTTTGTTTAAGATTTAGGCTTTTTAAAAATCGCCATAAATCCCTTTCGGTAGATATTCCTAATAAGTCACATTTGTGTGCTGTTGTCGTTACATGTTTTTTGTTTTTCTTTTTTGGTGAACTCATTAAACGATGTCGTCCATCTGCGATATATATAAACTTTCCTTCTTCTCTAACAACAACGAATGCTCGCTTTTTATCATTTCCGAATTCATTTATTATAACGCTGCCTAAAAGTTTATTTTCCATAAGATCAACTAAATTGTTAATATCACAACACCCTCATCTGTTACCGCAACTGTATACTCAAAATGAGCTGACAAGCTGCCGCTGTTTGTTTTGACTGTCCAGTCGTCGTCTAGTACATGAACTCCTGCACCTTCAAGGTTAATCATCGGTTCAATAGCTATTGTCATTCCAGCCACTAGCCTTGCACCTTTGCCCTCTGCACCAAAGTTAGGAACTTCAGGCGCTTCATGCAGTTTCTTCCCTATACCATGTCCAACAAAATCCCTAACAACCCCAAAACCATGCGCTTCGCAATGTTTTTGTATAATAGAGCCAATGTCGCCAAGGCGAACACCAGGCTTTATTATCGCAACAGCCATTTCTAAGCTTTGTTTAGTCACATCTAGTAACTTTTGTGCTTCCTCTGATATTTTACCGCAAGGAAAGGTTGCAGCGTTATCACCATGAAAGCCTTCATAAAAAGCTCCCACATCAATGCTAACGATGTCGCCTTCTTTAAGCACTTTAGTCTTTGAAGGAATACCGTGAATTACTTCATCATTTACCGATATACAAGCCGCAGCGGGAAAACCACCATATCCTAAAAAGGATGGCTTTGCACCGTTTTTAGTGATGCAGTCGTGTATAATGCGGTTTATTTCAGCAGTTGTAACGCCAGGCTTAACAGCCTCGCCTCCAGCTGCCAAGGCTTTTGCAGCAATGCTTCCAACCTTTTTCATTTTCTCAAGCTCTGTTTTATTTTTTAGGACGATCATAATTACGCCCCCAAAATCTTCAGAACCTCAGATGTTATTTCTTCTGCTGAAACTCTTGCATCAATTGTTTCAAGCTTGCCTTTAGAAGCATAGTAACCCTTTAGAGGCTCTGTTTCTGCATGGTAAACCTTAAATCTTTCTGCAATAGTTTCTGGTTTGTCGTCTTTTCTAATTGTTAGTTCGTGTCCACAAACGTCACAAATGCCTTCTTTCTTTGGCTTAAGATTATCGTATTCAACATTGTAAGTTGCCCCACAACTTGGACACGCACGACGACCTGCAAGTCTTGGGAATATTACCTCATCTTCAATATCGAAGTTAAGAACAATATCCACCTCTCCGCCCATCTGCTCGAAAGCTTCAGCTTGCACAAGCGTTCTTGGAAATCCATCAAGGATAAATCCATTGTTGCAATCGTCTTGTTTTAGGCGATCCGCAACCATTTTACAAACCAGCTCGTCTGGTACTAGCTTACCATTATCTGTGTAAGATCTTAATAAGTCAGCCATCTCTCCGCCATTCTTTAAAACAGCACGAATGATGTTGCCAGTTCCGATAATTGGAATGTTTAGTTTCTCGCTAATTATTGGAGCTTGAGTGCCTTTGCCGGCACCCGGCGCTCCTAGTAGTATAATTCTCATACTGTCCCCTATTCTAAGAAGCCTTTGTAGTGACGAACCATCATTTGGCTTTCTAGCTGTCTAACAGTATCAAGAGCAACACCAACAACGATTATCATGGAAGTACCACCTAATGAAATGTTCATTTGTGTTAAACCACCAACGATAATTGGCATTGTTGCGATTAGTCCTAAGAACATGCCGCCCATGAATGTTGTCTTGCTAACTATTCTTGCTATAAAATCAGATGTTGGCTTACCTGGTCTGATACCAGGAACTGCACCGCTGTTCTTACGAAGATTATTGGATATTTCAATTGGATTATACTGAATTGATACATAGAAATAGTTAAATGCTATAATTAACATGAAGTAGATGATAGCATACCAAACACTGTCATAGTTAAAGATAGAAAGAATGCCTGCCATTGTGCTTTCACCAGCTGGGTCAAAGAAGCCCATCATAGTGGAAGGAATAGCTAGTAGAGTTGAAGCAAAGATAACTGGAAGAACACCAGACATATTAACCTTAATTGGAATATATGTTGATTGACCGCCATACATCTTTCTGCCAACAACCTTCTTAGCATATTGAACAGGGATTTTTCTCTCTGCGTTTGTCATTACAATGATAAACGCTATAACACCTAAGAATAGTACAATTACAAGTGGTACAGCAACAAAGTACCAGTACGCACCCTCAAGAGCAAGCTCGATATAGCCCCATAAAGTTGCTACAGTTGAGAAACCTCTTGATACGATACCAGTAAATAGTATCATAGAAATACCATTACCTATACCTTTTTGATCTATTTGCTCCCCTAAGAAAACAAGGAACATTGCGCCAGCCATGAATGTTGCAACTATAACAACTCTTGCAAACATTGCCTCCCAGCCTTCGTTGTAGCTAATAGCTCCAAGATTGCCTAGCATAATTGTGAATGCAATTGCTTGTAGTAGCGCAAGTGCTACAACAGTCATACGAGTTATTTTATTTAGTTGCTTCTTCCCCTCTTCGCCTTCTTTTGCAAGACGCTCAAGATAAGGAATAACAATAGTCATAAGCTGAATAACGATAGATGCTGTGATATAAGGAGAAATACTAAGCGCAAAGATTGTACTTTGTGCAAAAGCACCTCCAGATAGAATGTCGATATACCCGAGCAGGCTTCCGCCTTGGCTCATCATCGCCTTCAATGCCTCGGAGCTAACAAACGGTGCTGGGATTACAGAACCAATTCTAAAAATAACTAGTATCATTAGAGTGAATGTAATCTTTTTACGAAGATCGTCTATTTTCCACGCATTTCTAAAGGTTTCGATCATTCTAAATCACCTCAACCTTCCCGCCTGCTTTCTCGATTTTCTCTTTTGCAGAAGCAGAGAATGCAACCGCTTTAACTGTAAGCTTCTTAGTTAGCTCACCTCTTCCAAGAACTTTAACACCATCTCTAGTGTTCTTGATTAGACCAGCTGCTGTGATAGCTGCTGCATCTACTTCAGCTCCGTCCTCGAACTTGTTAAGAGCGTCTACATTGATTGATACATAATCCTTAGCGAAGATGTTTGTAAATCCTCTCTTTGGAATACGTCTGTGTAGTGGCATTTGTCCGCCCTCAAATCCTGGACGAACGCCGCCGCCTGCACGAGCGTTTTGACCTTTATGGCCCTTACCAGCTGTCTTTCCGTTACCAGAACCAGCACCTCTACCCTTTCTGTAACGGCTCTTTAAAGAACCTTCAGCAGGGGATAACTCATGTAGTTTCATATCCTTAACCTCCTTCTTTCTAAGCTTCTGTTGCTTCGATCAGATGGGAGATCTTGGCAATCTTTCCTTTGGTTGCTGCATTATCAGGCTGAACTGTTTCAGCGCCGATTTTGTTTAGACCCAAAGATTGTGCGGTAGCAATCTGGTCATCTTTTCTGCCAATCAGACTTTTAACCAGTTTGATTTTAATGTTTGCCATCTTACTGCCTCCTACCCAATAATTTCACTTACTGTCTTGCCACGCATTTGCGCAACTTCGGCAGCATCTCTTAGTGCAGACAATCCGTTGATTGTAGCCTTAACTACATTGCAAGGATTGTTTGTACGAATACACTTTGTTCTGATATCTCTAATTCCAGCAACCTCAAGCACCGCTCTTACAGGACCACCAGCGATAACACCAGTACCCTGAGGAGCTGGTAGTAGAGCTACTCTACCTGCGCCGAATTTACCAACGATTTCATGTGGAATAGTTGTTCCACGTAGTGATATCTTAACAAGGTTTTTCTTTGCATCTTCAATTCCCTTACGAATTGCATCAGGAACTTCTGAAGCTTTTCCAAGTCCAAATCCGATAACGCCGTTTTGATCGCCTACAACTACTAGAGCTGCAAACTTAAATATACGACCACCCTTAACTGTCTTGGATACACGATTTATAGTTACAACCTTCTCATGAAGATTTAAAACACTTGCATCTATACGAGCCAAATCTACCCCTCCTTATTAGAATTTAAGTCCGCCTTCGCGGGCACCCTCAGCTAGTTCCTTTACTCTACCATGGTAGATGTAACCGCTACGGTCGAATACAACCTTTGTGATACCCTTTTCGATAGCAGCCTTGGCAACAGCTAATCCTACTGCCTTAGCAGCATCCTTGTTAGCAGTTGCTCCCTCAAAGGACTTGCTCATTGTTGATGCGCTTGCTAGAGTTACGCCTGCAACGTCATCAATGATCTGAGCGTACATGTGCTTCTCGGAGCGGAATACACAGAGGCGTGGACAATCTGCTGTTCCGCTGATCTTGTTACGGATACGAGCGTGTCTTTTTAGCCTTGCTGCATTGCTGTTAGGCTTTTTTACCATCTTTCATTCACTCCTTCTTACTTCTTCTTACCTTTACCAGCTTTACCTTCCTTACGGATGATAACTTCGCCAGCATATCTGATACCTTTGCCCTTGTATGGCTCTGGTGGTCTTTTCTCACGAACTTCAGCAGCAAATTGTCCAACCATTTGCTTATCTGTTCCATGAATAATAATCTTATTTGGTTGTGGAACTTCAATAGTGATGCCTGGAATTTCAGGAACTAACACTTGGTGAGAGTAACCAACAACTAGATTTAAGCTGTTACCTTGCTTAGAACAACGGTAACCAACACCTTGGATCTCAAGCTCTTTCTTGAAGCCCTCGGATACACCAGTTACCATATTAGAAATTAGAGTTCTTGTTAGACCGTGTAGGCTTCTGTGTTCTTTCACATCGCTTGGTCTAGTAACATTAATTTCGTTGTTCTCTAGAGTTATAGCCATATCGGAAGAGAAAGTTTGAGTTAGAGTACCCTTAGCACCCTTTACAGTTACTGTAGAACCCTCAATCTTAACTTCAACACCAGCAGGAACTGTGATAGGCTTTTTACCAATTCTTGACATAAATAAGCCCTCCTTACCAGATGAAGGCTAGCACTTCGCCGCCAACATTCAATTTTCTTGCTGCTTTATCTGTCATAACACCCTTAGATGTTGACACGATAGCTATACCTAAGCCCTTTAGTACCCTTGGAAGCTCTTGGCTACCAGAATAGATACGAATAGAAGGCTTTGAAACTCTTCTTAGTCCAGTGATAACTGGAGTTTTGCCTTGACCATACTTTAGAGTAATAGTCATAATACCTTGCTTACCGTCTTCTGTTACAGTAAAGCCCTTGATGTATCCCTCGTCCAAAAGAATTTGAGCAATAGCTTTCTTCATATTGGATGCAGGTACATCAACCGTGTCGTGCTTTGCTGAGCTTGCGTTTCTAACACGCGTTAGCATATCAGCAATTGAATCGGTTATATGCATACGTTACCTCCTTCGCTACTACCAGCTTGCTTTTCTTACGCCTGGGATATGGCCCTTATACGCTAATTCTCTAAAGCAGATTCTGCAAATTGCATACTTTCTTAGGTATGCATGCGGTCTGCCACAGATCTTACATCTATTGTAAGCTCTGGTGGAGAACTTAGGGGTCGCTAGTTGCTTATTTATCATTGCTTTTTTAGCCATTTCTAAACTCTCCTCCTTATTTAGCGAATGGTGCGCCAAGCTGAACTAGCAGCTCCTTGCCTTCTTCGTCAGTTTTTGCAGTGGTAACGAATGCGATATCCATACCACGAACTTTATCAATCTTGTCAAACTCGATCTCAGGGAACACTAATTGCTCCTTTAGACCGAATGAGTAGTTACCTCTACCATCAAATCCGTTTGCGTTAATTCCTCTGAAGTCACGCACACGAGGTAAAGCAACGCTGAATAGTCTATCAACAAACTGATACATCATATCTCCACGAAGAGTAACCTTAACACCGATTACCATGCCCTCACGAAGCTTAAAGTTTGCTACAGATTTCTTTGCCTTACAATGAACTGGCTTTTGACCAGTAATTTTTCCTAGATCGCCCATAATAGCGTCGATCATTTTTGCATTATCCCTTGCTTCACCGCAACCAACATTGATTACAACCTTCTCAAGCTTTGGAATCTGCATTACACTCTTGTAGCCAAACTTTTGCATCAGCGCTGGAGCTACATCAGCTTTGTATTGATCTTTTAATCTTGCTGCCATGTGTATAGTCCTCCTTAACTTAGAATGTTGCTTTGCATACTTTGCAAGCACGGAATTTTGTTAGTTTGCCATCTTTCTCAACAAAAGCATGAGCAATTCTAGTTGGCTTGTTGCATTTTGGGCAAACTAGTTGTGCTTTACAAGCGTAGAACGCTCCCTCAACCTCAACCTTGCCGCCAACTTCGCCAGCACGTCTTGGCTTAACATGCTTTGTTACAATGTTAATGCCTTCAACGATAATCTTTTTCTCAGATGGGCTAGTTGCTACAACCTTGCCCTGTTTGCCCTTATCTTTTCCTGATAGAAGGACAACTGTGTCACCTGTTTTTACATGTAGTTTATTCACTATTTTGCCCTCCTTATAGTACTTCTGGAGCTAGGGAAAGAATCTTTAGGTACTCTTTCTCACGAAGCTCTCTTGCAACAGGTCCAAAGATACGAGTGCCCTTAGGGTTCTTGTCGTCCTTGATTATAACTGCTGCGTTCTCATCGAATCTAATATAAGTTCCGTCGTCACGTCTAACGCCTTTAGCAGATCTTACGATAACTGCCTTAACAACTTCACCTTTCTTTACTACACCACCAGGCGCTGCTTTCTTTACAGAAGCAACTACAACATCACCGATGTTAGCGTATCTTCTTCTTGTACCGCCAAGAACTCTGATACACATTAGCTCTTTTGCGCCAGTGTTATCAGCAACCTTTAAATAGGTTTGCATTTGAATCATTCGCTTGGTCCTCCTTTTCGGTCTTAACCGATTGCCAGGGCATATAATTTACCGCTAACAATATCCATTCATATTGTCGCTCAATCGGCTGCTGCAAAAGCTAATTACTTAGCCTTAGCAATTATTTCAGTTACTCTCCATCTCTTATCTTTAGATAGAGGGCGAGTTTCCATTATTTGTACCTTATCGCCTACACCACAAGAATTGTTCTCGTCGTGGGCCTTAAACTTTACTGTACGCTTAACGATTTTTTTGTATAGTGGGTGAGCAATACTGTCTACTACTGCAACTACTACAGTCTTATCCATCTTATCGCTTACTACCATACCTATTCTAGTTTTACGATTATTTCTCTCTGTCATAGTTTAATTCCTCCTTCCGACGATTATCTGCTCGCTAGCTCGTTTGCTCTTAGAACAGTCTTAACTCTTGCGATATCCTTCTTAACCGCTGTTAATCTCTTTGGATTTTCAAGTTGGTTAATGGAGTGTTGAAAACGAAGGTTGAACAGCTCTGCCTTTAAATCAACAAGCTTTTCGTTTAGTTCAACAGTGGATAATGCTTTAATTTCATTAATTTTCATTTGCTGCCGCCTCCATTTCCTTAGTAATAAACTTGCACTTGATTGGTAGCTTATGCATAGCTAGACGCATAGCTTCTCTTGCAAGCTCTTCGCTTACGCCGGCAATCTCAAACATAACTCTTCCTGGCTTAACAACTGCCACCCAATACTCTGGTGAACCTTTACCAGAACCCATTCGAGTTTCTGCTGGCTTTTCAGTGATTGGCTTATCTGGGAAGATCTTAATCCATACTTTACCGCCACGCTTGATGTAACGTGTCATTGCAATACGGGCTGCCTCGATTTGGTTGGATGTAATCCAAGCTGGCTCAAGAGCTTGTAGACCAAATTGACCGTGGGAGATGTGTGCACCTCTTGTAGCCTTACCTTTTAGTCTGCCTCTGTGTACTCTGCGGTATTTAACTCTCTTTGGTAATAGCATTAGCGGCTACCTCCTTCTGAGCGAGGCTTCTTTACATCTGCCAATACCTCTCCTACATAGATCCACACCTTAACGCCGATCTTTCCGTAAGTTGTATCAGCCTCTGCAAATCCGTAGTCGATATCTGCTCTAATTGTTTGTAGCGGGATAGTACCCTCATGATAATGCTCTGTACGAGCGATTTCAGCGCCGCCTAGACGACCTGAAACTTGAACTTTAATTCCCTTAGTGCCTAGCTTCATAGCCTTGCCGATAGCTTGCTTCATCGCTCTTCTGAAAGATACACGATTAACAAGTTGCTCTGCAATTGTTTCAGCAACAAGTTGGGAGTTTCTATCAGGCATCTTAACTTCAACAACGTTTACAAAAACGTTCATCTTAGTTTCTTTGCCCTTATTAATTAGCTTCTCACACTCTAGTCTGATCTTCTCAATTTCTGTACCACCCTTACCGATAACGATACCTGGTCTAGCACAGTGAATGTGAATCTTCACCTTAGTTTGATCTCTCTCGATCTCAATCTTTGGAATTCCTGCATCGAATAATTTCTTCTTTAGCAGTTTTCTTAGCTGGTAATCTTGTACAAGGATATCGCCGAAAGCGTTGTCCTTGGCAAACCAGCGGGAATCCCAATCCTTTATAACGCCCACTCTAAGACCGTGGGGATTGACTTTCTGGCCCATAGTTTACCTCCTTCGTTCGATTATTCCTTTTCCTTCACCACAATTGTTATGTGGGAAGTTCTCTTAAGAATTTGAAATGCTCTTCCTTGAGCTCTTGGCATTATTCTCTTCATTGTTGGTCCTGGTGTTACAAAACACTCAGATACATACAATGCTTTTTTATCCATAGAATGGTTATTCTCTGCATTTGCACAAGCAGACTTCAGTAGCTTCATAACAGGCTCACTGGCAGCCTTAGGGGTGTGCTTTAGAGTAGCCAAAGCTAGGTCAATTGGCTTGTTTCTGATTAGATCAAGCACAATTGTTACTTTACGAGGAGATATTCTTAGTCCTCTTAAATATGCTCTTGCTTCCATTGACATTTACTCCTTTCGGCCTTTTTACTTACCGTTGTTAGACTTCTTCGAGCCAGCATGGCCACGATAGCTTCTAGTTGGTGCGAATTCACCAAACTTATGACCAATCATATCCTCAGTTACATAAACTGGAACATGCTTGCGGCCGTCGTGTACTGCTACAGTATGACCAACAAAGTCTGGGAAGATTGTGGAGGATCTGCTCCAAGTTTTTAATACAACTTTCTTCTCAGCTGCGTTTAACTCCTGAACCCTTTTTAATAGCTTCTCAGCTATGTAAGGGCCTTTCTTTACGCTTCTACCCATATATACTTCCCTCCTTACTTAGCATTACGACGTTTAACAATAAACTTGTCAGAACGATGATGTTTATCTCTAGTCTTGTAACCTAGTGCTGGTTTACCCCAAGGAGTAACCGGACCAGATCTACCGATTGGAGATCTACCTTCACCACCACCGTGAGGGTGATCGCAAGGGTTCATTACAGAACCACGAACAGTAGGACGGATACCCATATGACGAGTTCTACCAGCCTTACCGATGGACATGTTCTCATGATCGATATTACTTACTTGACCAACAGTTGCCATACAACCAACTGGTACTTTTCTTAGCTCTCCGCTTGGAAGTCTAATAAGAGCATATCCGCCCTCTTTAGCCATTAGCTGAGCCATGATACCAGCAGATCTTGCAAGTTGTGCGCCCTTACCAGGATACATCTCGATGTTGTGGATGAAAGTACCCACTGGGATGTTAGCCATTGGTAGTGCGTTACCAGGGATGATATCTGCGTTTGGACCGCTCATTACTACATCGCCAACTTTTAAGCCGTGTGGTGCGATGATGTAACGCTTTTCGCCGTCCTCATATTTTACAAGTGCGATAAATGCACTTCTGTTTGGATCGTACTCAAGTGTCATAACAGTCGCAGGCATATCAAACTTATTTCTCTTAAAGTCGATTACACGATACTTACGTCTGTTACCGCCACCTCTGTGACGAACTGTAATTTTACCGGTGTTGTTACGTCCGGAATGTTTCTTTAATACCTTTAACAAGCTCTTTTCAGGCGCAACCTTAGAAAGGCCTGAGAAATCGGTAACTGTCATCTGACGTCTACCAGGTGTTGTAGGCTTAAATGATTTCATTGCCATAACTTAAATCTCTCCTTTCTTACATCATGCTCTCGAAGAACTCAATCTTCTTAGAATCGCTAGTTATTTTAATAATTGCTTTTTTCCAAGTTTTTCTATAACCGCCCTTTAGACCCATTCTCTTGTACTTGCCCTTAACCACCATAGTGTTAACGTCTTGAACCTTAGTACCAGCAAATAATGTTTCTACTGCTCTTGCGATTTCTATTTTGTTTGCGGAAGGGGCTACTTCAAAAGTGTACTTTCCTTCGGCAATACCTTGCATACTACGCTCAGTAATGATAGGACGAATTACTATATCCTGTGCTGCCTTCATTATGCGTACACCTCCTCAAGCTTTCTAACCGCATCCTCTACTATGATGAACTTATCATGTAGTAGAATGTCATAAACATTTACTGTGTTTGCTAACGCTGTTGTTACACCAGGAATGTTTGCTGCGCTCTTGATTAGCTTTTCGTTCTTATCAAGAGAAACGATCATCGCCTTGCCTTCAACGTTTAACGCCTTTAGCATTGCGATAACATTCTTAGTCTTGTACTCTTCCATAGTAATGTTATCCATTACAATGATGTTGCCAGCTGCTAGCTTTGAAGAGAAAGCAGACTTAATAGCAAGTCTTCTAACCTTCTTGTTTACACTGAAACCGTACTCTCTTGGCTTTGGACCAAGAGCAACACCACCATGTCTCCATTGTGGAGATCTGATAGAACCTTGTCTTGCACGACCAGTACCTTTTTGTCTCCAAGGCTTTCTTCCGCCGCCTCTAACCTCTGCACGGGTTAAGGTGGATTGTGTGCCTTGTCTTTGATTTGCAAGATAGTTTTTAACAACTATATGCATTGCTTCTTTGTTTGGCTCGATTGCGAACACTGCATCAGAAATCTCGATTTCCTTAACAGAAGCTCCCGCCATATTGTAAACTGTTACTTTAGACATAGTAAATCCTCCTTTCCTTAAGCCTTGCAACTATCAACGATTGCTACCACGCCATTTTTTGGACCTGGGATAGCACCCTTAACAGCGATTAGGTTATTCTCAACGTCAACCTTAACAACTTCAAGGTTTTGTATAGTTACGTTGTCAACACCCATGTGACCTGGCATTCCTTTACCCTTCATGATCTTAGAAGGATCAGAGTTTGCACCCATTGAACCAGCGTGTCTTGCTACTGGACCTGTACCATGTGTAGCTTTAAGAGATCTGAAGCCGTATCTTTTGATTGTACCAGCAAATCCCTTACCTTTGCTCACTCCGCTGATGTCTACCTTCATGCCGATCTCAAATGTGTCAGCCTTTAGGATGTCGCCTACGTTTAGAGCGTTGATGTCATCTGCTCTGAATTCCATTAGATGTCTCTTGAATGGAACGTCAGCTTTGTTAAAATGACCTTGTAGAGGTTTTGTCACATGCTTAGAAGTTACATCACCAAAACCGATCTGCACGGATTCATATCCGTCGTTTTCGATTGTCTTCTTTTGCACTACTACGCAAGGACCAGCCTCGATTACCGTTACTGGAATGAAGTTGCCTTTTTCATCAAAGACTTGAGTCATTCCCAGCTTTTTGCCGATAATAAACTTTTGCATTCTTTCTTCTCCTTTTTGGTTATTGGTTGAGTTCCCCCAACATTACCTTTACTCGCTTTTGTGAATTAGATCTTAATTTCGATCTCTACACCAGCGGGTAGCTCAAGACCTGTTAAAGCTTCAACTGTTTTAGCTGACGGGCTAAGAACGTCGATAAGTCTTTTGTAGGTTCTCATCTCAAACTGCTCTCTGCTGTCTTTGTACTTATGCACAGCTCTTAGAATTGTTACAATTTCCTTCTCTGTTGGTAGTGGAATTGGACCTGCTACCTCGGAACCTGTTCTCTTTGCTGTTTGCACGATCTTTTCAGCTGCTGTGTCCACTAACTGGTGGTCATAGCTCTTCAGTCTGATTCTGATTTTATTCTTGACTGCCATTTTAATCGCCTCCTCTAAGTTTTCTTTAATTTCGGAAACGCATAATCTTACACCTTGCCGTGTGTTCAGTGATTTTCTTCATTAAAAAACGGTCTTGCTAAGACTATCAGCAAGGCCGGACTAATGAGAAATTCAATTCTCACATAACAGCATAATACTCCCTTTAAAAAGAAGCATTAGTGTAAGTATTAGTCGCCCGGTTTAAAATCGGACATACTCAGTAGGAATTTTAGCCTGTACTTAAACAGCAACCTCCTACGTCATCGCATATCTATCGCAGTCACGCCTAGTTATTATACTACACAGCTTTCTGCTTTTCAAGTCTTTTTCGGGCTTTTTATAAAATTTGTGTAAATTCTACTTTTCTCACAATATAACACACTAACAATCATCACATTTGTGCAAACAAACAACAAATAGAGATTTTTAATACAATTTGAAATGCATTTCGTTAAGGACTTCCTCAGATAAAGGCACACTATCCTCAGAAGTAAACAAAATATAGCTAGAAAGCATCACAGTCAGTATCCCAGCCACTATAAATGCATAAGCAATCTTTTTTCTCATAGCCTTCCTCCTAAATATCTAATATCATTTAACATTACTGCTTAGCCGCCCACACATAACCCGAACACGTTTTATAAGGAATAGGAAGCCTGTTCACTGTGTCAAAGCCTTTTGCAATACGAAAGTATTACTGCAAGCCTTTTCCTTGTGACCAAACCTCCTATTTCTTATAAAATCTTTGACCTCACATTGCCGTATTTGTAACTTAGGCGAGGAGGACGAAGAAAGCATATGTGCATATGGTGATGAGGAGGACGAAGCATAAGGTGCGAATACGGCCATGTGAGGCGTATTCGGATTATTTGTGGGCGGCTAGCATAAACTTAATATACACTTGATATCCTTTTTCAAGCAAATCATCAATATGTCTTTTATAAAATGGTAATAAAAGGAGCAAACAGCCAATATAAATAAAAGCAGTTCCTAAGCTAGTCAGAAATGTTGATACTGGATTATACAAAAATATATTATCGACAGTGTAATATGTAACCGCTCCTATAGTCGCAATTGTTGGAACTAAAAACACAATGCAATAAAGAAAAACTGGCAAAGACAACAGCACAAAACTAAGCTCGAATCCTAAAACTAAAATCATCAATACTATAAATATAAAAAGCACAACTGCGCCTTTCTTTCTTTTATCAATCCTCTTAGCATTATATTCTTCGAAAAGCCTTTTTGATATATCGCTAATACTGCCTAAATCAAAGACAATATCCTCTTCTAGCTCTCCAATCCTTAACCTCTCTTCAAAACTATTTTCATACTCTTTAATATATATATCTTTCTCAACACCGTTCATTTCTCTAAGGGAGTTCCTAAGCTCAATAAAAAAATCTTTCTTTGTCATATAGCCACCTCCATTTAGTTAATTATAACATTTAATACATATTGTGTCAATCAAAATACAATTAGCGCAAAAAAAGTGGTGCAAAAGCACCACTTTTAACTAGAATGGATAATACCATCCAACATATTTCGCTGGGTCCATGTATCGACCATTTTGTCTCACTTCAAAGTGTACATGAGGGCCAGTTGACCTTCCTGTACTACCAATACTAGCAATTAGCTCGCCCTGCTCAACCCATTGACCAGTAACAACATGGATTTTGCTGTTGTGTCCGTAGAGGGTTTGCATTCCGCCACCATGATCAATCATTAGGTGAAATCCATAGCCAGTGTAGCTATATTTAACCATTGATACAACACCAGCAGCAGCAGCTCTAACAGCAGTTCCAGTTGGAGCAGCAATGTCCATACCAGTATGGCCAGGATAGCCGTATAATCCAGCACTTACTCGACCGCCATCAACAGGCCATCTAAATGAGGTACTAACTGCACCACCACTAGCGTATTGCGCTGGCATCTGACCGCCAACAACAACAATCTCATCGACAGGATCTTTAGTCACTGTTTCGCTTATGATATCTCGGTCTGTTTCCACACCATCAACATAAGTTACACTAGCAACATAAAGCACCTCGCCTTTTTCGCCTTGTTGTGTTGTCATAACATAGCCTTGCGGCTTATCTTTATCCTGCACTTGCTGAATCTTAAAGCTAGTTTCTTCGGTATACTCAATCTCTCTTGTCACTTCGACACCTAAGAATGGAACGCTCTTTGCAACAAGAACCTCCTGCCCTATAAGCAAGCTCTTCTCAATCTCTGGATTAAGCGCAATAAGCTCGTTATAAGGAACATCGTTCTTTGCAGCTATTAGTAAAGGCGCATCACCAGCAACAGCTGTGTAGATTCGCTCATCCTCAACCTCTCGAGAAATAGCAGTTTCAATCTCGCCTATTTCTGTAACAGCTTGAGTTGGATATAAGCCATCTCGAATTTCAACAGCCTTTGTAAAGCCAATCTCCTCTGTTGGGTCGCCTGTTTCATAAGGCTCTTTAATGCCATCTAAAACATCGACTATCTGCTCGCCATTTATAACAGCACCAACAAAGTCCTCTTCAACATATAGTCCATAAGCTTGCGTTAGCTGGCTGCCAGAAGCTCTTATCAGCTCGTCTGTTAGCTTATTTTCAGTTATTATCTCATCTTTTGAAGCAATACCAATCTTAAACTTAGCGGTTAATAAAAGCTCATCTTCGCTTGCAACGCTGCTTTCATCAAACATAACACGCCCAAGCATCTGATTCATAGCATCATTATACACAGTTTCATTGTCAATAAAACCAACGTCCTCGCCGTCATAAACAACCTTTATCGCAAAGTTCATATTAATAGTAGCATAAACAATAATCGCAAAAGCCATTGCAGAAGCAAGAGGAAGATAATAGTTTGGCGTGCTAATTAAGGCTTTAAGCCCTTTAGCCATCCATCTTTTAACGCTCTTGTTCCAATATCCAACCCAAGCCCAAAAGCCCTTGCTTGCAGCTAAATCATTGCCATCTTTATAAAAATCATACCACTCTTTAACTTCGTCTAGTTCAAATCCATTTCGCACCAAAAACACTTTTAAGTTTCTAAGCAAAATATCTTTAAGCTTGCTAGCAACTTTAAAGATAAAGCCCTCAATCAGCAACAAATATGAAACTATATATTTAATTACATCAACTATTCCTGCGCCTATTTTGTCGCAATACTCATAAAACATATCGCCTTTGGTTTTGCTCGCTTCAGTAGTAATGCCTTTAGCACTAATATCTGTATTCTCAGCGTTTTCAGCATTCCCTTCAACCAATGTCTTCAAGCTATCACTCCTTTTTATAATCTCGTTATTTTTGGTGGCATCTTACAATGTTAGCTTTATCATAAACTATTTAGTACATAGGGTGACCGATATAATCTGAACCAGCCCATAATAAACATATTTTACTTTTAACTGCGTTATCCTCATCATAATACGAAGGTATTCTATCTTCGTCTGCCTTGTTTAAAAGCAAAATCTGCTTATTCTGGGTCAAAGATTTATAAAGCAGATAGTAGGTTTTATAAGAAGGCAAAGACTTGCAGTAATGCTGTCGCATTACAAAAGGCTTTAACGCACTTAGAGAGCCTAATATCTGTTTTATAAACTGATTCGGATTATATCGGGCACCCTAAGCTAGAAAGTAACTATAATAGTTATTTTTGTGACCACCAAAACCTAAAACACAGCTAAAACTTGGATACTATAGCTATCCTTTGAACTAATAAATATAAAATTAGATGTGTGTAGGTATATACTATTATACTAAACTTTGAGGGAAAATTCAATATTAGGGTAAATTCTGTAACTCTAATTTAACATTTTTCAACACCATTTAGTCAACAACGCAAAAATATAAACGATGTTTACCATTTCACCATCACTAAAATACCCAAAAATATAACAACCTTCCAGCTAATATCATTAGTGGAGGGTTGTTATTATTACATTTTGTAACTTTTAATTATTTAGCTTTAGTTGCAATTTCGGAAATTAGGCTATTAATAAACTCTTGTTTTGGCATTGCAGCAATTTCAGTTTGCTTTCTGCTTCTAACGGAAACAGACTTATCATTAACCTCGTTGTCGCCAATAACAAGCATATAAGGAACTTTATCAAGTTGCGCTTGTCTGATTTTAAATCCAAGCTTTTCATTTCTCTTATCAAGCTCAACTCTAACTCCATATGAAAGCAGTTCTTTTTTGATATCCTCGCAGTACTGCATATGCGCATCATTGACAGGAATAATCATAACTTGAGTTGGAGCAAGCCATGTTGGTAATGCACCAGCATACTTTTCAATTAACAAAGCAAGAGTTCTTTCGTAGCAGCCGATAGAAGTTCTGTGTATAACATAAGGGAACTTCTTTTGTCCGTCGCTATCAACATATTCCATTCCAAATCTTTCTGCAAGCTGGAAGTCAATTTGAACTGTGATAAGAGTATCTTCTTTACCATGAACATTCTTGATTTGAATATCTAGTTTTGGTCCATAGAAAGCAGCTTCGCCTTCGGCTTCTTTATAGTCTATGCCGATATCATCAAGAATTGTTCTCATTTGGTTTTGAACATTCTCCCATTCCTGAGGATCACCAATATACTTTTCAGAATTATTCTCGTCCCATTTAGAGAACTGATAGCTAATATCATCAGAGAAGCCTAGTGTGTCAAGCATGTATTTTGCAAGCTCAACGCAGTTTGCAAATTCAGTTTCTAGCTGTTCTGGAGTACAAGCGATATGACCTTCGGAGATAGTGAACTGCCTAACTCTTATCAGTCCATGCATTTCGCCAGAGGACTCATTTCTGAATAGAGTTGAAGTTTCGTTATATCTTTGAGGAAGATCTCTATAGCTCTTTGGAGAAGCAAGGTAAACTTGGAACTGGAATGGGCAAGTCATTGGTCTAAGCGCAAAAACTTCCTTATCCTTAGTTTCATCGCCTAAAATGAACATACCATCTTGATAGTGATCCCAGTGACCAGAAATTTTATATAGATCGCTTTTAGCCATGTAAGGAGTTTTTGTTAGTTGATATCCTCTTCTCTCCTCTTCATCTTCAACAAATCTTTGAAGAAGCTGAACAACCTTAGCTCCCTTTGGCATAAGGATTGGCAGCCCTTGTCCGATATAGTCAACAGTTGTGAAGAAGCCTAGCTCTCTACCAATCTTGTTGTGATCTCTCTTTTTAGCTTCTTCTAATCTTTCTAGATGAGCAGTCAGCTCGGAAGCTTTTGGGAAGGAAACGCCATAAATACGGCTTAGCATAACCTTATCAGAATCGCCTCTCCAATATGCTCCAGTGCATGATAGAAGCTTAATAGCCTTGATAGGAGCAGTAGTCATAAGGTGAGGGCCTGCACATAAATCAGCAAACTCTTGTTGCTTATAGATAGATATGCTTTCGCCTTTTCCTCTATGCTCTGCAATTAGCTCTTGCTTGTATGGCTCATTTTTAAACATCTCATCAATCTCGCTGTCTGATGGAACTAGCATCTCTAGTGCAACATCTTCTTTAGCGATTTTTAGCATTTCTTTTTCAATTTTAGCTAGCTCTTCTGGAGTAAATGGAGTTTTCACTTCAAAGTCATAGTAAAATCCGCTTGAAATAGCTGGCCCTATAGCAAACTTAGCATCAGGATATAATCTCTTAACAGCTTGAGCTAATAGATGAGCAGTTGTGTGCCAGAAAGACTTCTTGCCCTCCTCTGAATCAAATGTGCAAATCTCAAGCTTACAATCAGCAGTTACAGCAGTTCTAAGATCGCATACAACACCATCAATCTTCGCCGCACATGCAGCCTTTGCAAGACCTGCGCCTAAGCTCTTAGCGATTTCATAAACAGTTGTCCCGCTCTCATACTCCTTAACTACACCGTCTTTAAGCAATACTTTAATCATTTTGTTGTTCTCCTTTTCATTTTAAAATTATAAAACAAAACAAAATTCACCCCGCAAAAATTACGGGGTGAAGATAATTCTCCACGGTTCCACCCGAATTGCAAGCTTTCGCTCGCCACTCATTACCTTTAACGCAGGCTCTACGGGGATTTTTGGTGCTAAATCTGCAAATGAAGATATAGTAGAATTTACTGTATCGCTCATCTCAAGCTATATACATAGCCACATTACACAAAGCCGCTCGCATATACACACAGCTACTGCATATCCTACACACAGTCACTGCATATCCTACACACAGTCACTGTAATTCTACACACAGCCACTCCGCACATCTTACACACAGCTACTGCACATCTTACACACAGCTACTGCACATCTTAC
>CAYJEV010000017.1:0-1160 GCA_964369265.1 uncultured Oscillospiraceae bacterium | reverse complement strand
GCACATCTTACACACAGCTACTGCACATCTTACACACAGCTACTGCACATCTTACACGCAACTTTCTGCATACGCCAACTCGCCAACTAGCACTTGGACTCCCACTCAAGAGTGGTAGCATTGTTTTATCTCGCTTAAATGGCTCACAGCAAACGCCATTCTCTCTGAAAGCTCCTTAAAACTGCCTCTCTATCATCGTTTTCTTGGGGTTATTCAGTTTTTATTTATTGCTATAATTGTATCACTATGTTGTTTGTTTGTCAATAGAAATGTTTTTGGGCAAATCATGCCATTTTTATAAAGTATGCAACTTCTGAGCCAGTCCTGACAACTTCTTCTGCTAGTATTTCGCCTGTTGTGCATGAAATTGCAACAGCCTTTGTGGTGTTATTATCGCTTGCTGTGAATATATATGCACCGAGTGTAAAGTTGTTCTCCTGTTGTTTTATTGATGGTTCTGATTTGAATAATACTTTAAAGTATCTATCATTAGTAATATTATCTATATACTGAATTTCTTGATAACCAGCTTGCTCTAGTTGTTGCGAAGCCTCATTAACTGTATCTGCCCCTGTCAATGCGATAAAAGCAATTGGCGTTATTATTAAACAAGAATATACTATCGTTATAAAGATTGAGCGTTCTTTTTGATTTTTCTTATCCTTAATTTTTTCAGCAAACCCTTTAAAAGCAAACATGAAAATAACAATAGCCGCTATCCATACAACGTTCCACACCTCAGCATTATAAGGATAACGATAGCTATACCATAGCACAAACACACTTACTGCTATAATAACAACCCTATCAAGAGTCTTGCCTATCTTAGTTTTGGGTTTAGCTGCCTTATTATCATCAAATAAGAAGCTGGCAATAGCCAAAGTGGGAACATAAATCAAAAGATAGAGCCATATCGTTTTTACAATGCCACCATATATATTATGCTCTATATTGTAAAGTATATATGTAGTTATTCCCCAGCCAATAAAGGTTACTAATAAAAATATGTACTTTTTAAAAAACGCCAATTAGTGGGCTGTCAATAAAGACACTTTATGACCACCCCCTAAAAAGTTCGGTGTTTTGGCTGATAGCTTGCAGTTTTTGCAAGCTATCAGCTTTTTCTTATGCTACTATTTGTGATAGTTCTTCATTTATAC
>CAYJEV010000016.1:15594-27869 GCA_964369265.1 uncultured Oscillospiraceae bacterium | reverse complement strand
GGCAAAGTTTGTCACAAAATGTCGAGAAGATAATAACAAATTATTTTCGCTAATTCTAACAAATAAACTTTTATAACACATTTATATTATATTAAATTTCAACATACAATATATAACAATTTTAACAAATGATACATAGTCAGAAGAAAAATATCACAATTTTTCTTCTATAATTGCAAGTATTTCTTTTGGAAAATTGCAAAATAACTTTTTTACTCTTGTTCTGAAATTCTATAGCAAAGTGTCATTAGGCTGTCTCCTAAATGCACATTCTCAACAAGAATATCCTTATGGTAAAGAGCTATATCGTAATGAGAAAAGTTCCAAAACGCTTCAATCCCATAACTAATTAGGGAGGTTATAACCTTTTGTGCAGCAGATTCTGGAACACAAATAACAGCCATTTTAGGAGTGTATTTATAACAAAACTCCTCCATTTCTGCGCTATCTCTAACAGTTACACCGCCAACATTAGTTCCAATAATCTTCTCATTGTTATCAAAAACAGCCACAACATTGAAGCCATTGCCTGAAAAGTCCATATGCTTTACAAAAGCCTTACCTAAGTTACCAGCACCAATGATTATAGTATCATACTGCTCCGATAAAGAAAGAATGTTTTTTATCTCTGCCCTAAGCGCTGAAACATTATAGCCATATCCTTGCTGTCCAAAGCCGCCAAAACAGTTAAAATCTTGCCTTATTTGAGATGCAGTTAAATTTAGCATATCCGCAAGGACTTTTGAAGATACTCTATCGACCCCTCTCTCTAATAGCTCCCCTAAGTATCGATAGTATCTTGGAAGCCTGCGAACAACTGCAATAGAAACACCTGTATTTTTAGACATACTTACCTCCATCTACATTAGGGTGACCGATATAATCTGATTCGGATTAACCCTAGAATAACCAACAATAATTTTGGTTTAACATACAATAATAATAGTATAAAGTCTTTATATTGTCAATAATTTTCGAGGAATTATGATAATTTACCATTTTTTATCTTTAAATTATTGCAAAACTCTCTATCAGCTCACCTTATTACTATTACTGCCAATAATAAAATTTATTCTCTTATCACATAAACAACTCTATTTTGACATATTTAAGTTTTATTATAAGTTTATATAAACCTCATATAAAATAACTAAAGAATGGAGAAATATTATGAATAACAAAACTATCAAAACTTTGCTAGTATGTTTATTAGCAACAACTGCCTTTGTGGCATGTAATAGTATCAATGAACAAGCCTCTCAATCATCAATGTCTGAAGCTCAAACTGCCTCTAGCAGCGAGGATATGAATAGCCCAGAGAGTGAAGAGTTGCAGCCTTTAGTCGCTGCGCAGGTGTATGTTGAAGGGGATTACATCTTTTACGATGGAGATATCCATGAGGATTCTATTCAGAAAGTTAAGGAGCTTTACACAGATAATATAAGTCGAATTGTACTTAACTCTTTGGGTGGAGAAATAAATAACGGCATGGACTTAGGCGATTTTATACATGAAAAAGGGTTAGATGTTGAAATTAGAAACACTGCCTTCTCATCCGCTGCTAACTATGTTGCCCTCGCTGCCAAAACCTTATACCTAAGCCCTGATTCTCTGCTGGGATTTCATGGAGGCGCAACCCAAGACGAAGAAGCGTATGAAGGGATACCAGCTGAACAAAAAGCCATATTAGACGAATATCTAAAGGCTTCTAAGGCTAGAGAAGATGGCTTTTATAAAAATATTGGTGTCAACCAAAAAATCACAGTCATTGGTCAAGAGGAAAGATTTGATGCAAAAGCCGAAGGCAATATTGGCTATACATACTCAATCGAAGCACTAAAAGCTTTAGGTGTTGAGAATATAGTGTTAACTGAGGGTGTGTGGAATACACCAACCACCTTCCCAAATGATAACGAGGCTCATTTATTCGTTATAGAAAAAGAGGATTTAGAATAAATTACTAGTTTTGCAAGGAATATTTTTCTATAACCTATTATTTTTATTGCACTAAACAGAAAATAATAGTATAATATATCTAATAAATTTAAAAAGGAGTTACACTATGGAATTCAGAATATCTAATCGAATGAAACATACAAAAGGCTCTGCTATTAGAGCTCTTTTCAAGCTTGCAAGCCCAGATACTATCCCTTTTGGTGGCGGCAATCCAGACCCTGTAACCTTCCCTATTGAAGCAATTAGAGAGATATCCGAAAAAGCATTAAAAGAACAAGTTAATAGCATGCTTTTATACGGACTAAGCGAAGGATATACTCCTCTTAGAAATGAACTAAAAACATACTTAGCGAAGAAAAATCTTTGCAATACTGAAATTAACGAAATCCTAATAACCTCCGGAGCTCAACAAGCTGCTGACATATTAGCAAGATGCTTAGTAAATGAGGGCGATGTTGTTATCTGCGAAGAACCATCCTTCGTTGGCTGCCTAAATTCTTTTAAAGCAATGGGCGCAAAGCTTGTTGGAGTTCCAATGGACAATGATGGAATGAACATGGAAAAACTCGAAGCTGCTTTAGCTGAAAACCCAAATGCAAGCTTTATTTACACCATCCCAACTTTCCAAAATCCATCAGGAATTACAATGAGCCTAGAGAAGAGAAAGAAGATGTATGAGCTTGCTAAAAAGTTTAATGTGCCAATTATGGAGGATAATCCTTATGGTGAGCTTAGATTTAAGGGCGAGCATATCCCAACAATTAAGAGCCTTGATGATGTTGGCCTTGTAATTTATTGCGGAAGCTTTTCAAAGATAATGGCGCCTTCTTTTAGAGTTGGCTTCATGGTTATGCACCCATCACTTTTAGAAAAAGCAGCTGTTACTAAAGAAGTGACAGACGTTAACACTAATGTTCTTTTCCAACATATCTGCTATGAATTTATGGCAAAATATGATATTGAAGGGCATATTAAAAATGCTTGCAACATATATAAAAAGAAGTGTGACTTGATGGTGTCTGAGATTAAAAAGCAGTTCCACCCAGAAGTTAAAATCACTGAGCCAGATGGCGGTATGTTCATCATGGGCACTCTTCCAAACAATATGAATGCCGACGAATTCTGCAAGGCTGCTATTGAGGCAGGGGTTGTAATTGTTCCTGGTTCTGCATTTTTAGCTAATGGTGGTGCATCTTCAAGCTTCAGAATGAACTTCGCTTCTCCAAATGAAGAGCAGATTATTAAAGGTGTCAAGATTCTTGGTGAGCTAACAAAAAAGGTCATTTCCTAACAAAATAACTCGATTTTTGTATATTAAACATTTGATTATACTAATGGTATATCATGGAGGTTGCATGAAAGTTTCTTTAGTTTATTTAAGCCCAACAGGCGGAACAAAAAAAGTGCTAACAGCTTTTACAAAAGATTTTGAAATTGAAAACGATATTGAGCTATCAAAACATCATTCTCACACCTTTTCTAAAGACGAAACTGTTATAATAGCTGCCCCTGTTTTTGGTGGACGAATTGTAAGTGTGTTTATTGAGCGGCTAAAAAATATCAGAGCAAACGGAGCAAAAGCTGTTGTCATTGCAACCTTTGGTAATCGAGATTATGATGATGCCTTGCTTGAGCTCAAAAATGAGGCGACAAACTCTGGATTTAATGTGGTGATGGCAATTGCAGCAGTAACCGAACATTCGCTTATTAGAAAGTTTGGTAAAGGCAGACCAAATGCCGAAGATAGAAGAGATCTCGCCTCCTTTGCCGAAATCCTCGCTAACACTAGCTTGGATAGTGGCTTCAATGTCAAAGGCAACACACCATACATAGACTTTCCTGGGCTTCCTATTAAGCCAAAAGCTAACAGCAAATGTGTATCTTGTGGGACCTGCGCTTCTGCCTGTCCTGTTGCGACAATTCCAAAATCCAGCCCAAAAGAAACAGGTCCCTCCTGCATTGTCTGCATGAGATGTGTTGAGGTATGCCCAGAAAAAGCTCGGAATATTTCAAAGCCTATCCTGTTCATGGTCGAGCTAAAACTGAAGAAATCTTGCTCCACTCCTAAGAAAAATGAGTGTTACTACAACATTATTTCTAACTAGATTTCAGTAAAATTTAAAAACTTTATAGCAAAAGACGGCTGAAATTCAGCCGTCTTTTTAGGTTATATTATTGATTTTTCTCTTTTTGTTCCATAGCCTCAAGAGCATCTTTTCTTGAAAGGTTAATTCTGCCTTGTTGGTCAATCTCAACAACCTTAACGATTACCACATCGCCAACAGCAACAACATCTTCAACCTTCTCAACTCTCTTCTTATCAAGCTTTGAAATGTGTACTAAACCTTCTTTACCTGGTGCGATTTCAACAAAAGCTCCAAAGTTCATTAGGCGAGTTATCTTGCCTGTGTAGAAAGCGCCAACCTCTGGGTCAATAGCGATAGTTTCAATCATTTGAACAGCACGTCTAGCATTTTCAATGTTAACGCCTGATACAAATACTCTACCATCATCCTCAATGTCAATCTTAACATCACACTCAGCAGTAATCTTTTGAATTACCTTACCACCAGAGCCAATAACTTCTCTAATCTTGTCTGGGTGGATAGTTAAAGTCAGCATCTTAGGAGCGAACTCAGAAACTTCCTCACGAGGTGCTGGAATTGCCTTTAACATAATCTCATCAAGTATTTCAATACGAGAAGCCTTTGTCTTAGTTAGAGCATCTTCAATCTGCTCCATAGTTAAGCCGTGTATCTTCATATCAACTTGAATAGCTGTGATACCCTTCTTAGTACCGCCAACCTTAAAGTCCATATCGCCAAAGAAATCTTCAAGACCTTGAATGTCAAGCATAGTCATCCATCTGTCGCCCTCTGTGATAAGTCCGCAGGAAATACCAGCAACAGGTGCTTTAAGCGGTACACCAGCGTCCATTAGCGCAAGCGTTGAAGCACAGATAGCGCCCTGAGATGTTGAGCCGTTGGAGCTTAGTATCTCAGATACTAAACGAATACAGTATGGGAATTCCTCGCTAGAAGGAAGAACAGGCACTAGCGCCTTTTCAGCAAGCGCGCCATGACCAATTTCACGTCTGCCAGGTCCTCTTGATGGTCTTGTTTCACCAACAGAGTAGGAAGGGAAATTGTAATGGTGCATGTATTTCTTTTCAGTTTCGCTATCAACACCATCTAGTAGTTGAGCGTCGCTAATTAAACCTAAAGTTGCGATAGTTAGAACTTGAGTTTGTCCTCTTGTGAATAAACCAGAGCCATGAACTCTTGGGATTAAGCCAACCTCAGAAGCTAGTGGTCTAACTTCGTTTAGTCCTCTGCCGTCAACACGTTTGCCTTCATCAAGCAGCCATCTTCTAACAATGAACTTTTGCAGATTGTAGATACACTCGCCAATCATATCGCCATTTTCGTTCTCTGGATCGAACTTAGCCTTGATAGCATCCTTAACAGGAGCAAGCCTTTCCTCACGAACATTCTTATCGTCTGTATCAAGCGCATGCTTAACATCATCAATAGCAAACTCTTTAATTGCCTCAAAAAGCTCTTTATCAAGAGATTTTGATTGGAAAGCTTGCTTAGTTTTGCCAATTTTTGCAGCACACTCAGAAATGAACTTAACCATCTTGCTGTTCTCTTCTTGAGCTGCTCTCATGCCTTGCATAACAACATCTTCAGAAACTTCATTACCAGCAAACTCAATCATGCAAACCTTATCAAGCGTTGAGGAAACAGTTAGCAGCATTTCGGAAGCTTCTCTCTCCTTAGCATTTGGGTTAACAACAATCTTGCCATCAACATACCCAACATGAACGCCTGAAATAGGGCCATCGAATGGGATGTCAGAAATAGCAAGTGCATAAGCAGAGCCAACCATACCAGCAATCTCTGGAGAATAGTCTTCGTCATAACTTAGAACAGTCATAACTAAAGTTACATCGTTTCTAAGATCTTTTGGGAATAGTGGTCTAATTGGTCTGTCTACTAAACGTGAAGCAAGAACAGCCTTATCTGTTGCTCTGCCTTCTCTTCTTAGGAAAGATCCTGGGATTTTGCCAGCAGCGTATAGTTTTTCCTCGTAATCAACAGATAAAGGGAAGAAATCTATCCCTTCTCTTGGCTTTTCAGACATAGTTACGTTAACCATAACTGTTGTATCGCCATATCTAACAACACAAGAACCGTTAGCTAGTCCAGCAAATTTGCCAGATTCAAATGAAATCTTTCTGCCTGCAAATTCTGTTTCAAAAACTGTGAAATCAGGAAATGTTTTAAAATTCATATTATACCTCCATATTTTTATAATTCTATCTCATTACACAAAGTGTTTAACAATAAATCCAAACATCAAAAGATGATATCTCGATTTACCGCTAAACTAACTTTATGTTAATGGCTAATAAAAAAGGGCGAATTTACCAATTCGCCCTTTAACACAGGGCGGCTTGAACCACACTGTTAAAACCTTACTTACGAATACCTAGCTTAGCAATGATAGCTCTGTATCTTGTGATGTCAGTCTTGATTAGGTAACCTAGTAGGTTCTTTCTCTTACCAACCATCTTTAGCAGACCACGACGGGAGTGGTGATCGTTCTTGTTGATCTTTAGATGCTCAGTTAGGTCATTGATTCTTCTTGTTAGAATAGCAATTTGAACCTCTGGTGATCCTGTATCAGTTGCGTGTAGTTTGTTCTCATCAATTACTTGATTTTTTTGTTCTTTTAGTAACATTTTTTGTTCCTCTTTCTCTTTTTATTATCGGCATACCACAGCAAAAGGCCTTGAAAGCTCCCTAAAAGGCAGTCGCCCAAAACCGTGACAAGTCGTACTATGCTAGTATATCATAGTTGTTATCATATGTAAAGATGTTTTTGAACTTTATTTTCTGCCATCTTCTTCCTAACAACCTCAACATCATTATTTATCGCCTTTGTTAGCTCCTCAACATTATTAAACCTCTGTTCAGGGCGAATAAACTCATATAAGCTAACTGAAATATGCCTTCCATAAAGATTGCCATTATAGTCTAACACATGAGTTTCAATATTTGGCAAGCTTCCTTCACCAACTGTTGGCTTAACACCAACATTAGAAACAGATATATAGTTTTCGCCATCTATCATAACACTAGAAGCATAAACTCCATAAGGTATCTTAACCATACTTTCTGAAAGAAGTATGTTCGCTGTTGGGAAACCTATTTTATTGCCAAGTTTATTTCCTTCGCTCACAAAACCATCTATTGTAAAAGGCGAGCCAAGCATTTCGTTAGCAAGGGATATTTCCCCTTTTTCTAACACACCCCTTATTCTTGTTGAGCTAACAGGGGCAGATAGATGCCATATAAACGGCAGGGTGATAAGCTCTATATCATATTCTAAAAGCAGCTCTCTTAGTTCTTCGACTCCAGCGCTCGCCCCTTTGCCAAATCTAAAATCCTCGCCACAAACGACAACCTTAGCATAAAGGCAAGATACTAACACTTGCTTTACAAATTGTCTTGGTGTTAAGGAGGCAATCTGCTGAAAGTCTGGTATTAGAACAGCTTCAACACCAAGCTTTTCAAGCTCAAGTTCCCTTTGCACAACAGTCTGCAAAAAGCCAGCATTCTTCTTTTTTTTAGGCGACTGCTTGTCCACAGTAAATGTAAAAACAGCTGGCACTAAGCCATCTTTTTTAAAATCCACAGCTTTTGAAATAACAGCCCTGTGCCCCTTATGAACGCCATCAAAAAATCCTAGTGCGACTGCTGTTGGGTTGTTCATTGAAAATAAAATGCTTTCATATATATTCACAATAATCTCCTCGCCCTACAACTGCTTTAATCGCAGTTCTTCCTCAACAACTGTACCAAGCCCTAAAAATTCTTCGCCAAACCACACAGTGTAGTTGCCCTCATTAGGGTTGCCAAGCTTTTTAACCGATAGCCTAACGCCATTTAAAAGCATCTTTTTCTGCCATTCGCCTATCATAAGCTTAGGATAGCTAAAGGCTGTGTGAGAAGGCTTTACATACTCTCCTATCCCTTCGCTTCCAAGCTCTATCGCTTTTTCGAGGGTTATGCAGTCCTCTAGCTTAAAACCAGAAGATACAGTCCTTTCAAGATAGGTTAAAGTCGCTCCAGTGCCTAGAAGCTTCCCTAAGTCGTCTGCTATAGTTCTTATATAGGTTCCTTTTGAGCATGTTATATCCAAAGTGAAGCTCCCATCCTCATTAAACTCTAGCAGTTCTAGGGCATAGATAGTTGTGTTTCTTGCTTTTCGCTCAACTTCTATCCCCTGTCTTGCAAGATCATATAGTCGCCTTCCATCGCTCCAGACAGCAGAATACATAGGAGGAATTTGCTGAATATCGCCCCTAAAATTGTCTAGTTTTGATAATATGTCATCTCTTGTTACATGAGAAAATTCTCGCTCTTCAATAACAGTTCCTGTTATATCTTGTGTGTCGGTTGTTTTGCCTAGCTGAACTTTTCCGATATATCTTTTTTCTGGGTTGGGTAATCTATCGCAAAGCGGTGTTGCCTTGCCAAGCATTATTGGAAGCACACCAGTCGCCATAGGATCAAGAGTTCCAGCATGACCAATTTTTCTTTGCTTAGTAACGCCCTTAAGCTTTTTAACAACATCGAATGATGTCCAGCCTTGAGGCTTATTTATTAGTAAAATGCCATCCATTATTTATCTTCCTTGCTCTTTTGAACAAATTCTTTTGCCGCTTTTAAAACCTCTGCTTTAGCAGCTTCAAGCTCTGCCCCTATCATACGAAATCCAGCAGCTCTTGAATGTCCGCCGCCGCCAAAAAGCATTGCAAATTCATGCGCCATATATGGCTCAGTCGTTCTAACAGAAACTCTAACCTCAAGCTCAGTTTCCTTAAACACTAACGCAAACTTTACCCCCTCGCAATCACGAGGAATTGCAGTCACAGGATCAAGCTCGCTCCAGCTAGAAACCCCGCTTGTTTCGTATATCTTCTTTGTTATAGCAAGCAAAGCAATATCGCCCTCAAATATCATCTCATTAACAGCCATCATCTCTGCTTTTAATAGCGCTCTGCTTTTGCTCTCATAAATATTTGCATTTATAAGCCTTGTATCAGCCCCAGCTCTCATCAATTTTCCAGCAAGCTCTAATGTTTCTGCTGTTGTGTTGCTATATTTAAAAGAGCCTGTGTCTGTTGTTAGAGTTGTGTATAATGCTGTAGCAATTTTTGGGGTTATCTCAACTCCTAAAGCTTCAATAACATCATGCACTATCATTCCAGCGGCAGACACATCATCTTTTAGTAATGTTAGCTCTGCATAGTCTTCATTTGAAGTATGGTGATCAATGGAAATATCAACTTTTTGATAAGTTTCCATATAATCACCAAACATCTTTTTAATTGAAGTGTCAACAGCTATAACTGTATCCCCTCTTTCATTTGAGGAGAATTTATCTGGCAACAGAAACTGAAGGTAAGAAGGGAATGGATCTGTACAAACCATCCTCGCCTTTATCCCTAAGCTATCAAGCGCATGATACATTGCGACAGCGCAGCCTGTTGTATCGCCATCGGGGTTTCGATGCGAAATGATGTCAACTGATTTTGCAGCCTTAATTCTCGCCACTATCTCGCTCATTCCTACATACATAATGCTCCCCCCTATTACTCGCCCAGCTTATCCAGTATTCCTGAGATATTAGCTGAGTATGCTATTGAATCATCGGCTATAAACTTAAAAGCAGGAGTATGTCGCATAGTTAGGCGAGTGCCTATCTCTCTGCGTATAAATCCAGCAGCGCTATTAAGCCCCTTAACCGCTTCCTTCGCTTTTTCCATTCCCTCTATTGAGCTAATATAAACCTTGCAAAGAGAGCCATCACCAGAAAGGTCAAGCGCCACAATGCTTATCATCCCCTTAACTCTAGGGTCTTTTAATGTTGGAATAATAAGAGAAAGCTCTCTTTTTATATCCTCTGAATTTCTTGCATTCTTATACGAAGCCATATTGTTCCTCCATTTTACTAAAGACACATCATTTAAAATAATGTGTCTTTAGATTAGCAGTTATCTACTATTAATCACGATACTCCTCAACAATATAAGCCTCGAAAATATCGCCCTCTTTAATATCCTTAAACTTAACTAAGCTCATGCCGCACTCATAACCTGTTGCAACTTCCTTAACATCGTCCTTAAATCTCTTTAAGGAGTCTAGCTTATCGTCAGCAACAATTATTCCATCACGCACAACCCTAATGTTAGCATTTCTTAAAATCTTTCCATCAACTACATAACAACCAGCAACAATACCAGCATTTGTAATTTTGTAAACAGCTCTAATCTCTGCTCTTCCAAGCTCGATATCTCTATACTTAGGATCAAGCATGCCCTTCATCGCACTAGCAACTTCTTCAATAGCATCATAAATGATTCTGTATAGACGTACATCAACATTATCTCTTTCTGCCATCTCTCTTGCAGTGTTCTCTGGGCGAACATTAAAGCCTATGATGATAGCGTTTGAAGCATTAGCAAGCATTACATCAGACTCACTAACTGCACCAACACCACCATGAATAACTCTAACACGAACTTCTTCGTTAGTTAGCTTCTCAAGTGACTGCTTAACAGCCTCAACTGAACCATCAACGTCAGCTTTAACGATAACAGGAAGCTCCTTCATATCGCCATCAGAAATTTGTGAGAATAGATTATCAAGAGTAACCTTTTGATAAGCTCTAAACACTTCTTCCTTAGCCTCATGTCTTCTTTGTTCAGCAAGCTCTTTTGCAAGCCTTTCATCAGCAACAGCATTGAATATATCGCCAGCTGATGGAACTTCGGAAAGACCAGTAATCTCAACAGGCATGGATGGTCCAGCCTCCTCAATTCTCTCGCCCTTATCATTAAGCATAGTTCTAACACGTCCTAAAGCTGTTCCAGCGATAACAATATCGCCAGATTTTAGTGTACCTGTTTGAACAAGAATTGTCGCAACAGGGCCTCTACCCTTATCAAGCTTCGCTTCAATAACAGTACCCTTAGCCTTACGATCAGGATTAGCCTTTAGTTCAGCAACCTCAGCAAGAAGAAGGATGTTCTCTAGTAGATCATCAATACCTTCCCTTGTTTTAGCAGATACAGGCTGGCAGATAACATCTCCGCCCCATTCCTCTGGAACTAAGTTATGCTCTGTTAGCTCTTGCTTAACCTTTTCGATGTTAGCAGTTGGCTTATCAACCTTGTTGATAGCAACTATAATGCTAACGCCAGCTGCCTTAGCATGGTTAATAGCCTCAATTGTTTGTGGCATGATACCATCGTCAGCAGCAACAACAAGAACAGCAATATCTGTTACTTGTGCACCTCTTGCACGCATAGAAGTAAATGCTGCGTGTCCTGGTGTATCAAGGAAGGTGATAGGCTTATTATTTGCCATAACTTGGTATGCACCAATATGCTGTGTGATTCCGCCAGCCTCGCCCTCAGTTACATTAGCGCTTCTGATAGCATCAAGAAGTGAAGTTTTACCATGGTCAACGTGTCCCATTACAACAACAACTGGGCAACGTGGAAGCAGATTTTCATCGTTCTCTTCTTCGTCGGCAACAAATAGTCTATCCTCAATTGTTACAACAACTTCCTTCTCAACCTTTGCGCCAATTTCCATAGCAACAAGCGCAGCAGTATCATAGTCAATAGTTTGGGAAATTGCAGCCATAATGCCCATTCCCATTAGTCGCTTTATAATCTCAGCAGCTTGAACTTTTAGTTTTAGAGCAAGCTCGCCAACAGTGATCTCTTCTGGAAGAGTGATGGATAATCTCTCTCTACGATCCTTCTCTAGTTGCTCACGACGCAGCTTCTCTGCTTCAATATCCTTACGAGATTTAACAGGCTTTCTGCCACGTTGTCCAAACTTTTGCTTTTTAACATCAGTATCTTTTTGCGGCTTAGTGTCTGTTGCAATCTTTTCATACTTTTCATTGTACTTCTCTAGATCAACATTTGCAGCTCTTGTATCAACGTGAGTTGGCAGAGGAATTAGCGTTCCGTCTGCATTATATTGAGGCACATAATGTGGTCTATCAGCTGGAAGAACCTTCTTCTTTGGCTCAATACGACGAGAGCTGTTGTCCTCATCCTTGCTAAAGCCTCCTCCGAAGCCACCACCATAACCGCCGCCTGATTTATTGTACCCACCTTGTGGTCTATCCTTGTTAAAGGAGCGATTGTTATTGTATCCGCCTTGTGGTCTATCGCCTTGCGGACGATTGCCGTATGGTCTGTCGCCTTGCGGTCTATCACCTTGTGG
>CAYJEV010000016.1:14205-15494 GCA_964369265.1 uncultured Oscillospiraceae bacterium | reverse complement strand
GTATGGTCTGTCGCCTTGCGGTCTATCACCTTGTGGACGATTGTTGTATGGTCTGTCGCCTTGAGGTCTATCTCCTTGTGGACGATTGTTGTATGGTCTATCGCCTTGCGGTCTGTCACCTTGTGGACGATTGTTGTATGGTCTGTCGCCTTGAGGTCTATCTCCTTGTGGACGATTGTTGTATGGTCTGTCGCTTTGTGGTCTATCGGACTTTGGCGCTGGAGCCTTTTCTGTTTTAGGAGCAGTTGCAGTTTTTTCAGCAGCTGGCTTCTCTGTTGCTACCTTATCAGTTGCTGGCTTTTCAGCAACAACCTTTGGAGCTTCTGTCTTTTCTGTCTTTGGCTTAACAGGCTTTTCAGCTGTGTTTTCTTTAGCCTTATTTGATGGTTTTTCGCTATTAGTCACATTTGCCTCCTCGTTGGCTTTTGTTTTTGCAGTTTTCTTAGTTTTTGGAGCAGCCTTAGACTTATCCTCTTTTGGCGCATCAAAGAACTGCTGAACATTATCTATTTTAGTTTTGCTTGTGAAATGCTCAAGAGCAACATTTATCTCGCTATCATTTAAAACAGTCTGATATTTGCGTCCCTCATTTGGTATTTTATTAGAAAGCACCTCTAACACGTCCTTACTTTGAACGTTAAGGTCTTTCGCTAGTTCATGTACTCGGTATTTATCTGCCACATTAACCGCCTTTCTATTAGCTTTGCTAATTGGTTGTTAACAAAGATAGCAAGTTATCGCTAAAGCCTTTATCTGTTATTCCCATAACAGCAATCGGCTTTCCAACAACAAAATCAATCTCTGCTATTGTGAAATCTAAATCTCTTGTTCTTACATTCATTTTATTTGTGAGAGCGAGCATCCTCTCTTTGGTTTTTGGGGATATATCCTTTGCAAACAACACAAGGGTACATCCTCTGCCTATGCTCTCAGCAGTTTGATCATAACCCATCATCAGCTTTCTTGCTCTTCGCATTAGCGACAGGTTAGTTAGTATTTTTTTATCCAATGTTTAAAAGCTCCTTTTCAAGCGTTTCATAAACTTCTGAAGGTATTTCGCTTTCAAAGCTTCTTTCAAATCGCTTTGCTTTTCTTGCTTTTTTCAGGCAATCAGCATTTTTGCAGATATACACCCCTCTGCCAGGTTTTTTCCCTCTCTCATCAAGCGAGATTTCACCTTCCTTAGAGCGTACAACCCTTATTAACTCATGCTTTTCTTTTCTTTCGTGACAGCCTGAACACATTCTAATAGGATTGCTTTTCAAGTTTACTCACCTATGCTTCCTCTG
>CAYJEV010000016.1:3156-14105 GCA_964369265.1 uncultured Oscillospiraceae bacterium | reverse complement strand
CTTCCTCTGCCTTCTCAGCTGTATCAGCAATATTCTCTGATGCAATTGTTGCTTCTGGATTAGTTGCAGGTTGCTTTTCAGTGAATACACCGCTTTCAGGTCTGATATCAATTTTCCAGCCTGTTAGTCTTGCAGCTAGTCTTGCATTGTGTCCTTTATTCCCTATAGCAAGAGAAATTTGATTGTCTGGAACAACAACATGGCAAGTCTTTGGTTCAACAGCATCAATCTCCACACTAACTACTGTTGCTGGGCTTAGCGCCTCTGCAACAAACTTCGCTGGATCTTCATAATACTTTATAACATCAATCTTCTCGCCATCAAGCTCATCAACAATGCTTGAAACTCTTGAGCCTTTAGGTCCAATACATGCACCAACAGCATCAACATTCTCATCCTTGCTATAAACAGCAACCTTGCTTCTAGTTCCCGCTTCTCTTGAGATAGCCTTAATCTCAACAGTTCCATCTTCAATTTCTGGAACTTCAAGCTCAAATAATCTCTTAACAAGGCCTGGATTTATACGAGAAATCATGATACGAGGGCCTTTATCGTTGTCTTGAACTTCAGAAACATAAACCTTAATCTTATCTCCATCGTTGTAAACAACGCCAGGAGTTTGTTCTGATTTTGGAAGTATCGCTTCTGATTTGCCAATCTCGACTGTAATGTTGCCCTTTTTAGGATCTTGCCTAACAACCTTAGCAGTTACTATATCATATTTCTTGCTTTCGTACTCTGCTAATAATTGGCCTCTTTCAGCCTCTCTAATCGCTTGGCGAATAACTTGCTTTGCGCTCATTGCTGCAATTCTGCCAAAATCTTTTGTCGCCATTGGTATTTCGATTATCTCTCCCACCATCGCACCAGGACGATATTTATGAGCTTCCTCAACAGTTATTTCTGTGCTTGGATATTCAACTCTACCAACAACAGTCTTTCTAACAGCAACAAAAAAAGTTCTTTTTAGTGGGTCTAGTATAACGATGTTATCCTCTCCGCCACAAACATCTTTTTTAACTGCTATTGTTATCGCATTTTTAATCTTCTCCAGCATATACTCCATTGGTATGCCTTTTTCGCTCTCTAATAATTCAAGCGCACCGAAAAATTCCTTGCCTTGATTGTTTACAGCCATTTTCTAGTTTCCTCCGAAATTAAAATTACCTTTTAGTCGAACATAAGCTGTGCCTTTTCTTGGAACAAGCATAGCTTCCTCTTTGCCTTCTGGTATCACACTAATATTATCATCCTCAAAGCCAACAAGCTTGCCCTCAAATTCTTTAACGCCTTCGATAGCTCTTATCAGCCTAATTCTGATTTCCTCGCCCATATATTTAATGAAATGATGCTCTCTTAACAAATCTCTCTCAACACCAGGGCTTGAAACCTCTAGGTAGTATTGATTTGATACAGGATCATTTTCATCCAAAACAGGGTCTATTCTTCTTGAGAAGTTCTCGCAGTCATTTATATCAACTCCGCCTTCCTTATCAATAAAGAAGCGCAAATACCACAAACTGCCCTCTTTCTCAAAGCGTACATCCCAAAGCTCAAGACCTAACTCCTCTGCTATTGGAAGCGCAATTTCATGGCAAATCTCTGCCGTTGTTCTTTTGCCTGACATAGTTCTCCTCCTTATCATATGCCTTTGATACAAACAAAAGACTGGGATTATCCCAGTCTTTCCTCTGCTAACATCAATTCAATTGATTACTTTAATATATTATCACATCTTTTTTGAAATTTCAAGTATTTTTTGATGTTATATTAAATTTTTCACTATATTTATATAGAGTTCCATGTTATAATACCATTATATAGAAATGATATTGATTTTCCCAAAATAATATAGATAAATATCTGCGAGGTGTAAGATGAACGAAAATGCTAACCTAGTAAAATGTTTTGGTTTAAATGGTATTTCCTCTTTTCCTGTTAGCCTTGAATGCAATATCTCAAACGGCAACCCTTATTTTGATATTATTGGTCTTCCAGATGCTGCTATCAAAGAATCAAAAGAAAGGGTTAGGGCTGCTATACTTGCCTCTAGTATAAGATTTCCTTTCACAAGGGTTATAGTAAACCTTGCGCCAGCCGATGTTAAAAAAGCTGGAAGCCTTTATGACCTGCCTATCGCTATAGCTATCTTAACAGAAATGAGGGAACTGCCTAAAAGAAAGATAGCCTTAATTGGAGAGCTTTCTTTTAGTGGAGAGATTAGGGCTGTCAAAGGCGTTTTGCCTATGATAATCGACGCTAAAAAACATGGCATAACCGATATTATTATACCAAAGGGCAATGTTGGTGAGGGCAGAATTTGTAAGGATATCAACGTTTATGTTGCCTCTCATTTAATAGATGTTATAAACCACATTAGAGATATACGAAAGCTTCCTCTCGCCTCCACCTTCCCTGAAAGCGAGAAAGTTTCCCGCTCTCTTCCTGATATGTCGGAGGTTAAGGGGCAGGAATTTGCCAAAAAAGCAATTGAGATTGCAGCAGCTGGAGGGCATAATCTAATTATGATTGGAACTCCAGGCTCTGGCAAAAGCATGCTTGCAAAGCGTATTCCTTCTATCCTCCCTCCCCTTAGCTATCAAGAGCAGATTGAAACAACAAAGCTGTTTTCAGTTTCTGGTTTACTATTAGAAAACCAAGGTTTAGTTACTAACCGTCCTTTTAGATCGCCACACCATAACATCTCTTCTGCCGCTTTAGTTGGTGGCAGCTCGCCAATAAAGCCTGGAGAAATCTCTCTTTCACATAATGGTGTGTTGTTCCTTGATGAGCTTCCTGAGTTTCAAGCGACAATCATTGACTCATTAAGGCAACCAATTGAAGATAAATTCGTTACTATTTCAAGAGCAACTAGCAAAGTAAGCTTCCCTTGCGACTTTATGTTAATCGCTGCAATGAACCCTTGCCCATGTGGCTATCATGGAACAGGAAGCAGATGCACCTGTTCAGCTAATTCAATAAAACGTTATCAGGCTAGAATTAGCGGGCCTATTATGGACAGATTTGATATACACGCTAGTGTAACGCCTGTTAAATATAGCGACTTATCCGATAAAGAATCTAGCGAAAGCTCAAAGAGCATTCTTAGAAGGGTCATCGCTACAAGAGAGATCCAAGCCGAAAGATATAAAAACACAAACTACAGCACAAACTCTCAAATAAACCATTCTATTTTAATGGAGGTTTGCGAGCTTGAAAGTGCAGCCGAAACCTTGCTTAAAGACTCTTTTGATAAACTAGGTCTATCAGCAAGAGGCCATGATAAAATCTTAAAGCTTGCTAGGACTATAGCCGATATTGAACAAAAAAAGCAGATAAGCAAGCTGCATATCGCCCAAGCTATCCATCTTCGCAGCGGAGATAGAAATTAAGCTAGCATTGGGTATAGAAAAATGCTAAAATAGTAATACTGACTATCTATCTATAAATCAAAAAATAATATCGAGCTATTCAAAACTAAAATGGCTGTGACGTTTCTTTTTTTCGTCACAGCCTCATTTCATTTGTTTATTTTTCAGCTTGAAGAATAGCAGTTAAGTTTTGGATAACTGCCTCTAAATCTTCATCTGAAATCGGGAAACTTCCAGCCTCTTTATATTTTATAGCACACATAAGCTTGACAAGCCTCCACTGCCTGCCATTAGAATTATTAAGATTGCTGTTTATGTTTATATCTAATGTTACAGTAAACCATTTAATTATATTTTTATATAAATCAGGGTTTCTATATTGGTTAATGTAGCTGATTATTTCGGCGCTCTCTTCAGTATTCCCTCGCTCTCTTAATATCCTAGCTTTAATGCATAGTGCCGCATCTACAACCTCCCACAAGCTGTAATCCCCTGTGAATTGCACATCTTTTATTATGTCACACACTTCAATTGCTTCGTCGTACATACCATAGATATATAACCACAAAGCCAGTTCTTTTACATTTCCTAAATCTTTAGCAGACTTAAAGCTTAGTTTCTTTAATATTAATTTGCAGTTCCTTTGAACTCCCTTTTTATCAACTAAACCTAATATGCGCTCAATTACTTCATTCATTCTTAGATATCTCCTATCAAATTGTTAGTGCAATAAGGACTGCAATTCTTTAAGCTCTTTGACTGGGAATACATCCCAATGTTTTTCATATAGTTCCAGCATATCTCCCTCAGAATATCTATTAAACTCTGATAAAACCTGCTCTGCAAAGCCTTTCAAACTGCCAGTTATGCTATAAATTTCGCCTTCAATATAAGGGGCTATCTCTTCTCCCGAATAACCAAGTTTAGTAGAATCTACTTTTGAATAAAACAGTTCTAATGTTAGTATACCCTCATTTGCTGATAAGCGAAGAATACAAGCGTCAGGTTCGCCATGCCAAGCTACCCACTCGATTTTACTAGATGACTTAAGGAGATTATTAATTGCTTTAATTAACAATAGTGGTGCATCACATCCCATAAAATCTGAATTTGTGATAGCAACTTCGCTATCAAGCTCTACATCAAACCATCCATAATAGATTTTGAGTATTTTAAATTTCATACACTGCCTTCTCCTAAAAGATTTTACTATCATTATACAATAAATATTATCATCTTTCAAGCAAAACAACAGACGGATAGCATATCGCTGACCGTCTGTTGTTTTGTAGATAAAATGTTATTTAAAGCGCAACTATCTTTAATTAAGCTAAAGTTTAGCTAGATTTGTTAGTGTGTCGCCATCGATTCTGTAAACTGTCCATTCCTCCATTGGCTTTGCGCCTAAGGAGAGGTAAAATTCGATGCTTGGCTTGTTCCAGTCTAAGCACCACCAATCAAGCCTTCCGCACTTTCTTTCGACAGCTATTCTAGCTAGTTCTTTAAGAAGTGCTTTGCCATAACCATTCCCTCTATACTCTGGAAGCACAAACAAGTCTTCTAAGTATATGCCTCCTCTTCCTAAAAAGGTTGAAAAGTTATGAAAGAATAATGCAAAACCAGCCTCTTTCTCGCCATGCATAATAAAGATAACTTCTGCTTTATTTTTATCAAAAAGCCATTCTTCAAGCAGCTCTTCTGTTGCAACAACTTCATCTAATAGCTTTTCATACTCCGCTAATTCTTTTATAAAGCTGAGAATTAAAGGGGTATCTTCTCTTTTGGCAAATCTAAAAACCATATTTCTAAGCTATTCTCCTATAGCGTTATGCTCTTTGAGAAAGCTCCGCTCTTTTGTTGTGAAACATTAAGAGTAACTTCGCTTCCAGCCTCTGCTTTAACAATCCAAGTTGCAACCTTCGTTAAAGGGTCGTGCTTTGGTGTATTAATGCCATCATACATATAGTTAGAGTTGATGCCAGAGAAGCCCTCAAGATGCCCAATATCAGTTAAAGCCTTGCCCTCAATCATTTCTCCAGCAAACTCAAGAGCTAGCTTAACTGGTTGGTCAACCTTTAGTTTCTTAGCTTCGTTGCAGATAAATGTTGGCATATAGCCATAGTTTGTAACGCTAGCTGAAAGCTTGTAAACGCCCTCGGCAACTTTTTGAGCAGTTAAGCTGTCTATACTTAGCTTTGGAACAGTCATTGCCATTCTTAGGCAGAAAGCTGTGTTTTTCTTAACTTCTTCATGAAGATAATCAGCTGGGCAGTTTTGCCAGTTATACTTAAAATCAAGCCCACCAATCTCAACTTCGCCTAGTTGTGGATGATCAAATTTTGTCCAAGCTTTAATTGGCTCATACTCAGCATTCTTAACATTCTTGTCTATCCACTTGCAGCATAGATAATAAGAATTAGCTCTTTCTTCGTCAGTCATTGGCTTTGTACGAGGATATATGTTCTCAACTCCAGCCCTCTCTTGCAAGTTCCAAAGCTCGGCTGTGTAAGTTGGAATGCCTTGTGTCATATACATCCAATCATCAAAAGCACCAGAAGAATAGTTCACTGTGTCAGTTAAGAAAGCATCAAATATATTTAGGCACTTAAATCCAGTTTCCTCTGTTGCCATAGCGCCAATCTCACGATACATCTGCATATCTCTTTTGTCAGCATTTTTCTCTGGCATTGTTCCTGGTGGATAAATATACACACCGCCTGTTGTATGATAACTAACAGCAGAGCAGATATTTTTATGGCTAAGCACAAAATCAGCAATAGCCTTGTTTTCTGGGTTAGATAATGGATAATCACCTGCGCCAGGTTGGCGATTTTCAGGGAACCAACCAAAAGGATAGTTTCTGTTAAAATCTAGCCCCCATTTATGAAGGGCTGGGTTTACGTTTATTCCATCAAAGTTCTCAATAATGCCCTCTGGATAAACATTATAATACTCTCCGCCAAAATCAGATGGTGAACGTTTAACCATAACTCTAGCATCGTCTTTATGCTCTTTCCAGTATCCAAGAGGAGATTTAACACGCATCATTCTTATAACACCATCGCCATCAACATCAGCAATATGCAGTCCGTCTTGAGGCTTTTCAAGCGGATATGGTCTGTCAACGCTTCTCAGCTTATTTGGAGAGGAAAGATAAGCCTCTGCTCCGTCTGGGGAGATACGAGGGATAATGTAAAATACAGTATCTTTTAATAAGTCTGCATATTTTTGTTTATGTGATTTATCAAGCAAGGTTACAATAAGATGAATTGCTGCCATGCTTCCAGTAACTTCACCGGCGTGATGATTTGCATCAACATAATAAGCGGGCTTTTGCTCAGGAGTTTTGTGTGAAAAATCTGTGATTTCGCAAACCCAAACTTCTCTCCCCTTTGCAGTTGTACAGATAGAGCTTAGCTTAAAAAACTGAGGATACTTTTCTGCATATTCCTTTAGAAGTTTTGTTAGTTTGTCATACTTATAATATTCATTGAATTTATATTCGGACATGTTTAGACCCCTTTCTATTCATTGTTTTTTACTATTATACAATTATTTTTGCATATATGCAATAGTTTGTGAATAAAAAATAATCAAAATTTTGTAAATATACAATACCATAATTGTAAACTAATATTACATTATTTACTATTTGCCATATAAAAGCGATTATTTTTGTGAAAATAGTCAAAAAGTATATAATCTATTGAAAAGTAAATAGTATTATTGTATAATAGCAATAGGTTTACAAATACTGCTAGTATTTGGAACAAATAAACAATAGTCGATAATCGACTGAAAGGGGATATCTATTATGAGACAATATCTCGCAAGCAAGATAAGAAATGTAGCTTTAGCAGGGCATGGTGGAAGCGGAAAGACTTCTTTAGCAGAGGCTTTAGTATTCAAAGCTGGCGCAAGTGAGCGACTTGGCAGAGTAGAAAACGGAAATACCCTTTGTGACTTCGATCCAGAGGAGATAAAAAGAACAGTTTCTATATCTTCGGCAATAGTACCATTTGCTTGGGGATCAACTAAGATTAATATTATAGACACACCAGGTGCATTTGACTTCGCAACAGGCTTTTATGAGGGCGTTCGTGCAGCTGAGAGTGTAATCGTTGCTGTTTCAGGAAAAGACGGTGTAACAGTGGGTGCCGAAAAGGCATACAACCTTGCAAAAGAACAAGGCAAGGCGACGATGTTTTTTGTTGGAAAATTAGATGCGGAAAACGCAGATTTTTATAAAGTCCTAGCAGAGCTTAAAGCTTCTTTTGGACCATCGGTTTGTCCATTAGTAGTTCCTGTGATGGAAAATGGTGTTGTAACTTGTTACATAAACCTTGTTGAGAATAAGGCGTATAAATATTCTACAAAAGGTGAGCCTTCAGAAATTGCAATGCCTGATTTAGGGCATAGGCTAGATGGTCTAAAAAATGCTATTTCAGAGGCTGTTGCTGAAACAAACGAAGAGCTTTTTGAGAAGTATTTCTCTGGTGAGGCATTCACAAGAGATGAAATCCTTTCTGGCATACACAACGGAGTTAAGACTGGATCTATAGCGCCAGTGCTTTGTGGCTCTGCAACTTCTCTAGAGGCTGTTGACATGCTTCTTGATGCTATTGTTGACCATCTGCCATCTGCATGGGAAAGTGGCAGCGAAATAGCTGAGGATAGCGAGGGCAACCCAGTTGAAATTGAATGCACAGACGAAGCTCCTTTAGCTGCTTATGTGTTTAAGACAGTTGCTGACCCATTTGTTGGAAAGCTATCTTTTGTTAAGGTGGTTGCTGGAAAGCTATCAAACGAGATTTCACCAACTAACTCAAGAACAGGCAATCCTGAAAGAATGGGCAAGATAATTTATGCAATTGGCAAAAAGCAAGAAGACACTTCCTTTATCACAGCTGGTGATATTGGTGCTGTTACAAAGCTTGCTGATACTATGACAGGCGATACTCTTTGCGATCCAAAGAGAGTTGTGACGTTGAGTGCTGTTAAGTTCCCAACTCCAACCCTGACAATGAGCGTTGTTGCGCTTAATAAGGGAGATGAAGGAAAGATAGCACAAGGCATTTATCGCTTAATTGAGGAAGATCCATGCGTTGGTTTTGTTCAAGATTCTGAAACTCGCCAACAACTTCTTTCTGGTTTAGGCGATCAACACTTAGATATTATCATGAGCAGATTAAAATCTAAATTTGGCGCAGAAGGCAGGCTTGAAAGACCAAGAGTTGCTTATAGAGAAACTATTCGCAAGGCTGTTAAGGTTCAAGGAAGGCATAAAAAACAATCTGGCGGACATGGACAGTTTGGAGATGTTTGGATTGAATTCGCTCCACATGACGGCGAAGAGGTTATATTTGATGAAAAGGTAGTTGGCGGAGCTGTTCCAAAGAACTTCTTCCCAGCTGTTGAAAAGGGGCTTCAAGATGCGACTAAAAAGGGCGTGCTCGCTGGGTACCCTGTAGTTGGTATTAAGGCAACTTTGGTTGATGGCTCTTATCACCCAGTTGACTCCTCTGAAATGGCGTTTAAGATGGCTGCTAGTATCGCATACAAAACTGGTATGGTTGAAGCGAGCCCAGCTTTACTTGAGCCTGTTGGTTCATTAAAGGTTACTGCTCCTGATAATTATACTGGCGATATTATTAGTGATGTTAACAAGCGTCGCGGCAGAATTATGGGAATGAACCCAAGCAAAGACGGCCAAGAGATAGAGGCAGAAGTGCCAATGAGCGAGATGTATGATTTCACAACAACTCTTCGCTCCATGACACAAGGCAGAGGCAATTTTGAGCTTGAATTTGCTCGCTATGAGCTTCTTCCAACAAACCTAGAGGCTGATGTAATCGAAGACGCAAAGGCTTTTATGGAAGAGTAGTTTAATATAATAACAAAAAAATTAAACCACCAGCTTGATTTCAAGTTGGTGGTTTGTGTTTGTCTTGTATTAAAGAGAAGCTTTATTTTGTGACATTGCTTGAGCTAGCGCATTAGCAATTTCAGTATTTGAACTCTCTGAAAGAGAAACCATCACTGCACATGGAGATTTAAACATCTTCTCGTTGTTTTTAGCAAGCTTTGCATCTTTTGGAGAAAGTGAAGCTAAATACTCTTGAGGATTTACTAGGCTGAAAACAACAGCTTTATTTAGTGCGCCATTGGAAACATATTTAATTTCGTTGATTTGGTCATAGCTAATAGTCTTATATGTATCTTTAGAAACATATAGAGTTACACCATTTTCATCAGCACTAACTAAAAGTACAGGTTCTTTTGATTTAGCAAAGTGAGAGTTAGTGCTTATAACCATAACACCACCGCCTATAAATGCGCCTCCAAATGCTCCCCAAAACCCTGTCATTGAATAACTAATGTCAGCTGTTATTGCAATCACGAATAGTATTGCTCCAACCACCACTGCACCATAAGCCATCATTAGAGATTTTTGTGCCTTTTGTTTGTTTGCGAAAAACTTTGTTGTTGTCATAATCTGTTCCTTTTTTTCTTTTAATTATTCTCTTAATTTCCAAACGCTATTATACAATAACAATCACTTTATGTCAACATGCATTTTAAAGCGATAAATAGAATAAGAGAGAATAACCACAAGACGAAAATGAACAAATAGTTAACACTCTAAAAACCCTCTTTACTTTTTGTTAACTTATATGTTATAATGTCGCTATAATAACATTCGGGAGGAATTTTTATGTTTGATTTTTTAATTAATGCTATAGTAACAGCTGATGTGGTAATTTTGGATTGGCTAACAGGCGCATTCCAGTTCCCATGGCTTATGCTTTTAATGCGTCTTGTTTCTTTGCTAACTAGCTTTGGCGCATTATGGATAGTGCTGACTGCTGCTTTGGCCTTCTTCAAAGGCACAAGAAGAACTGCAATTGCTATGGCTGTTGCGTTAGTGCTTTCTTTCTTAATCACAAATGTGGCGATAAAGCCAATGGTGGAAAGACCAAGACCATTTGATGCTGGAGTTTCAGTTGCACAAACAACAGAGCCAGACGATTTCTCATTCCCATCTGGACACACAAGCGCAGCTTTTGCAGCAGCTTTTGCTTACACTATCACTTCAAAGAGAAAGCAAAGACTATTCGATGGAATAATTATTAGCTTTGCCGCTTTAGTTGCACTTTCAAGACTAATCTTAATGGTTCACTATCCAAGTGATGTTATAGCTGGATTGTTTGTTGGCGTTATCTGCGCTAACATAGCAGTTGCTTTAACAGCACCAAAGAAAAAACCAAAAGGGCCAACAGATGTTAACATCACAATTAACACAAGTTCAACTGGTGCTATCGAAAGCATTAGCACTAATGATGACATTAACATCGAGAGCATTAAGGTTGAGAAAGCCGAAACTCCAAATGTTGATACCCCAAACGATCAATAGAATTTTTAACTAGATGGATGGTATTTTACTATCCATCTTTTTTTTGACTTAGTGAAAAATGAAGGATGAAAAGTAAAAAGTTAATGTATCACTTCGTGATGGATTGAAATCACATGCTATATCAAGACTTTAAGCCGACTACAAGTCGTTTAAAATGTCGCAAA
>CAYJEV010000016.1:0-3056 GCA_964369265.1 uncultured Oscillospiraceae bacterium | reverse complement strand
CTATTTATTTTTGAGCTCTAACTCAAGCTCATCTAAGCATTCATAATATTTCCAAAACACTTCTTTTGGTAACTCAGAAAGCTTAATCCTTGAATTTTGCACAACTCCAAAAATCTTAATAAAAAAATCTTGAAGGCTATAAGCAAACACACCAATTTCATCAGTTGGGTTATCTAAATAATAAACTGTTCCAGCATCATTAAGATAAAAGTCCCTCCCAAATGACATTGAATTGATAAAGTATCCACCAATCACCATAACCTCTTCGCCAATTGCTGCCGACATAGCCCTTGACATAATTTCGCTATCCTCACAAAACGCAATCCACAAGTCTACAACCTCACACTTTACTTCGCTAGACATAAATCTATATCTCAAATCGCTTATCTTACTAGGCATAAACGCTTCCATAAACTTGTATCTTAGGCTATCTTTGCCGTAAAGCTCCTCAATTTCGGATAATGGAGCGCAATACTTATGCTCTCTTGATACTATATGCTTATTAAGCAAATAAGCAATATATGTATTTATTGGCTTGCAATAAACCGGATAGTTATTTTCAGAATTATTTAATCTGTCTATTTCACCTAGTTCTTCTCTTTTAACGGCAGATATTTCCTCTAAAAACTGCTCATTAAATATCTTCATGTTGTCTTTCCTCCTTAAGATTATTGCTAAAATGGTGGCAAGCTATTTTGCTCACCACCACTTAATTAACTATTACTAATTTTATCTTGCAACATCAGTCAGCAACAAGCCTTCGTTACGCTCTAATGCCCAGTTAATGTTCCATTCGCTTGTGAACAGAAGAAGCTTTCTGCCCTTAAAGTCCTCAACAGGCTTTGTATCGCTTGTTAGGCTTAGCTTTTTAAACTCAACTCCCTCATTTTCAATCCAGCGAATATGCTGATATGATAGAGGGTTGACACGAATTGCAACATTATATTCCTTGTTTAGTCTATGTTCTAGAACTTCAAGCTGCAAAGCTCCAACAACACCAACTATAACCTCTTCCATTCCGCCGCCTGGCTCTTTAAAAATTTGTATCGCTCCCTCTTGAGCTATCTGCTCAATCCCCTTAATAAACTGTTTTCTCTTCATTGTATCAACTTGGGATACCTTAGCAAAATGTTCTGGGGCGAAAGTTGGGATGTTTGCGTATTGGAATTTGGATTTTGAAGTCGTTATAGTATCGCCAATTGAGAAAATACCAGGATCAAACACACCTATTATATCTCCAGCAAAAGCCTCATCTACAGTTGCACGCTCAGAAGCCATAATTTGTGTTGTTTGTGAAAGCTTAATCTTCTTATCAGCCTGCACATGGAATACATCCATTCCCCTCTCAAACTTTCCGCTACACACACGCACAAAAGCAATTCTATCCCTATGCGCTTTGTTCATGTTCGCTTGAATTTTAAATACAAAGCCAGAGAACACATCGCTTGTAGGCTCTATTCTTCCCTCGCTAGACTCACGAGCTAAAGGCGTGCTAGTTAAGTTTAAAAACTCATTTATAAATGGCTCAACACCAAAGTTAGTCAAGGCTGAACCAAAGAAAACAGGAGTAAGCCCTCCGTTTTCCACCATTTCAGTGTCAAACTCATATGAAGCACCATCAAGAAGCTCAATATCTGAACATAAAGTTTCGTGAAGCTCTGGTGTAAGCATTTCGTCAAGACGCTCATCGCCTAGCTTTAGATGTGTTGCTTGGGCTTGTTGCGTACCAATTTTGCCTTGATGTTCAAATGCAATAATATCCTTTTTATGCCTATCATAAACACCTTTAAAGTCACGTCCAGAACCTATAGGCCAGTTAATTGGATATGTTTGAATATCTAGCAAATCTTCAATTTCTTCTAAAAGTTCAAACGGATCACGAGCATCTCTATCCATCTTATTTATAAAAGTGAATATCGGAATGTTTCTCATTGTACAAACTTTAAATAGCTTTTTAGTTTGATTCTCAACGCCCTTAGCGGCATCAATTACCATTACTGCGCTATCTGCTGCCATTAGTGTGCGGTATGTGTCTTCTGAGAAGTCTTCATGTCCTGGTGTGTCTAGTATATTCACACAATAGCCGTTATGCTCAAACTGAAGCACAGAAGAAGTTACAGAAATTCCTCTTTGCTTCTCTATTTCCATCCAGTCGGAAGTGGCTGCTCTTGCGCCCTTTTTGCCTTTTACCATACCTGCCTGCTGAATGCTGCCTCCGTATAGTAACAATTTTTCGGTTAATGTTGTTTTACCTGCGTCTGGGTGCGAGATAATCGCAAATGTTCGGCGACGCTTAATTTCCTCTATAAAATCTCTCACAATGATCCTCCATTAAATTACACATAAAAACGAACAAAAGTTTTTCTTCTGTTCGCTAGACTATAGTTATTTTAAAACTCATTTCTAATTATTCTAACATATTTATATCATTATTGTCAACAAAAATACATTAAATTTACACACAACATATTTCTAATCTAAATTCACGCAAAACATTTTATTGACAAAGCTAAAAATGTGTGATATGCTTTGCTTGTAAATTTTAATTATAGATAGGAGAGTGTTTTTTTGTTAGATGTAGCCTAGTACGTTTTTTAGGTTTCTAAAAAACTTATGGTTAAATATGCTTTTCAGCAATGAAAAGAGCTTTATATGCGGATAATATCCGTTGTTTGCTTTGCATATTTTTGGCTTACATATACAAAAACACACTTACTTTTAATAAAGCTAAGCTAGCTCTATCGCTTTTTAGCTTTAATATTAAGTGTGTAGTTGCATCTATACGCTTTTTTTGTTGCCCAAAATTAAATTCAAAGCAATCAACCGACTAAACAACTTGAAAGGGTATGGCAGAACAAAGTATATGCTTCATCCTCTCAAAATCCTTTGGATTTTGTTGCCATCAAGGCTCCGCTCCGCTTACTTGATGGATGAGTACGGACAGTGCGTTCCTCTGTTTAGGGTTTAGTGAAGCTTTCACCCTGTCGTCATTCCAGCTTTGGTTGTGAATGGTGCGTTTTGGTGCTTGTCTTGCTTTTAATGTGAAAGCTGTTTAG